>NZ_JAPDDS010000008.1 GCF_025950085.1 Luteolibacter flavescens | reverse complement strand
GAAGGCGAGGTGGCCCGGTTGGACCGGCACCGGCAGATCGATCTGGAGATTGTCAGGCGCAGCGACAAGGCGAAGGGTTTTGAGATCCTGCCGAAGCGTTGGATCGTGGAGCGGACGTTCAGCTGGCTGATTCAGTCACGACGACTCATTCGCGATCACGAGGTGTGCATGGATCACTCCAAGGCCCTCATCCACCTTTCGATGTCGAGGCGCATGCTGGCGAGAATTGCAGCATGAGTTATTTTTCAGACGGCTTCTTATACAAGATACACGGGTGCCGGGCTGGAAGGTTGCGTCAGTGTCGAGTGGCCGGCCCTTGGCACGAGACTGCCGGACGGCGAGAGGCCGCTGCCGAAAGGAGCGACGGTGGTGGTCTCCGACGTGTTCCTGCGGGTGACGGGAAGCAGCGAACGCGGCGAGGCGGCGCGCGCACTCGAGTTCATCGAAGGGATGTCTTGGGTGCTTCGGAAAACTGCTCCCGCCCCGGGGCCGTGGCATGACTGGGCCCGCACGGCCAAGAGAACGCTGGAAGCGCTGGCGACCTCTCGACATTGCATGCGGAAGATTCGGAGGAGAACTTTCCTGAATGCTTACGTGGGCTCGGATGACAAGCCTCCGGAGAGCATGGTCCAGGGGGCAATTACGGTGGCCTTGGCAGAATACGAAGCGTGGCGACTCAAGCCTCATCCGCTGATGAAGCGTCTCGATGGCAATCTCGCGGAATTCTACCTGGAGGACCTTTCGACGATGGCCCGATGGCTACCGGGTGAGAAATTCAAGGGCGGCGCGCCGAGCGAGGAAGAGCACATGGAGCGGATGGATTCATGGTATTTGCTGCACACCATGAAAAGCCTCGGGGGGCTCGCACTCCTCGGCAGAAGGGACGAGCAGAAGCTGTTTCTCGACTGCTTGGAATACGTCATTCGCGTCGCGGCTCATTTCAATCATGACTGGCCCGTCTTTTACCATCGGAAGACCTTCCGGGTCATCAAGCGAGAGGTGAAAGAAGGCATGGGCGGAGAGAGGAATGCCGCCGGACTGTATGCTTACGTGATGCTTCAGGCATGGGAACTTACTGCCGACAGGCGCTTTCTCGACCAAGCGGAAGAAGCAGCGTCAATGCTGGCGTGCCTGGGCTTCGGGATGCTTTACCAGACCAACAACACCGTCTTGGCGGGCGTGGCTCTAGCCCGGCTTTGGATGGCCACCGGGAACGCTCTCTACAAAGAGCTCAGCGTTGTGTGCATGGCCAGCGTACTCAGCCACCTGTGGATGTGGGAGCCCGCACGCCCCGGCAGTCCGTGGTCCACCTATCTTGGTCTGCCGCCTCTTCACGATGCACCTTACATCGCACCTTATGAGGAGGCGGAGATCTTTGCCGCCAGCCGCCTCTATATCGCAGAGATGGGTGAGGCCATTCCTCCGGCTCTGCTCGATCTTTTGGTTGAATACGGGAAGCACCTCTCCGGACGGGCTCGCTATTATTTCCCGAGCGAGCTTCCCGCGGCTTCTATCTCGGACTCTCCTCGGGAGGGAGTCATTACCCGCAACCTCCCGGTGCCGCTGGAGGATCTCTACGCCTCGATGGCACCGGCGGGTCAGGTGGGTCAGGAAGTGTATGGGGCCGGGCTCGCCCTAGCGATCGCCACGCGAACCTTCCACCGGTGGCGGAAGATTCCATTCATGGTCTGGTGCGCGGTGCCTTTGTCCGGCGTGGAGTTCTCCTTGGAGGGCAAGCGTCCGGACCGCGTGCTGGTGAAATTTAAGGTGGTCGGATCGACGCCGCGACGCCATGCGATCCGCATCATCCCGCCTCCGAAGCGTAAGACCAGAAATGAATTCAAGGTGTGGCGAACGGAACCCGGCAAGCGCAGGGGTATGCTGAAGCCCGTCGCCACGAAGAACGGACATCTCGTTTGTGAAGCGGCCGGGGCGTCACTGATCGAGCTTCTCTGGCAGAGGAAGTAGTCGGAGCTGGACGTGCCTCCTCTGCTCGCAGGCACGATACGAAATTTGACCTAAACCGCAGTCAGCAGGTCGGATGACTGCAATAGCAACAATACCGACATTCACCCTGCGTGACGCTTTGGTCTTGGATTCATCCGCCCTGGCAGTGCAAAGAGGCAGGGCTACCGGTCACTGGCCGACGTGGGAGCCTCGACGGGCTGTGGTGTGTCAGTTGGCAATCGATCAGCCGACGGCCAGGTGTTCCGGATAATCGCAATGACAACTGCTGCGATTACCACCACAACGATGATAAAGATAAGGCCGGCGCTGTTCGAGGGCGCGTCGGGGTTTCGTCGGTTGGGAATTCTTGGCATGCCGCAGAGCTCGCATCTCTCGTGCCGGTCCACCCACGGACACTTTGAAAGAAGATGGTTCACGCTGCGAATGCGTCCCGCATCCAGCATGTGCGAAAAGCAGGAGCAACTTTCCCCCAAAGGCTTTTGGGTCGATCCCTTCAAACATAACTGAGCATAGATGCCTCTAGGTGGCTTTCGCGGGCGAATTAGCGGGCTAGCCGCCCATCCCCTTCCGCTCACCGCTGAAATACGCCCCTGGAGGTCGCACGAAGGATGCAATGGCGCTTGCAGCCTTGATTTTACTTAGCGTCTCCTCATCAGCTACAATTTTCAACGCGCCTCCGTCTTTACCGGTGATCTCAGTGGCGACCTTTTCTCCGTATCGCGACGGGTCCCAAACCCGGAGGAGGCGGAAACGCGCGTCTACGCGCAGCTTGCTCCTCATCACCCACTCCTTGTTCGGAACATCACCAAAATCAGTTTTGATGGTGTCTTTGTCTTCGTGGCCGGTGTTGTCCGCGATTGCGAGGATTTGCCATGCGATGGCATCAAATCCCATCTCTCGGGCGAAGCGGTAGTCTTCGGCGAATTTGGGATGAGCCTTGACCCAGTCCCGCACCGTCGAGTCGCACGGCATTCCCTTGGACTTGCAGATCAATGTCAAGGGCTTGCCCTCCGAAAGCTCGGCGCAGATCTTCGCTGCGCGTGCCGGCGTGAACTTCGTGGGGCGCCCGCGCGGCTTGCTCGCGGGCTTCGATTTGGATGCTTTCCGCTTCACGAGCAGGGGAGAGATTTACCGAGCGAGCGGCAGTCAATGAAGGCATTGAAAGCCCCTACCAGCAGCATGTTGCGCCTAGGAGTAGTCTGTTCAATTTTCCTCACCTTCATAACGGCGCAATGATGCACGCTCACGGGGCCATGCCCATGTGCTCCACTGGCCCCCTATTCTCCGGCAAAGTTACGATCCCCTTTCGGATCGTAAGCGATGAAATCCTTGTGCTCCGTTAAGATGTGGCGGTCGCCGACCTTGTCTGCCTCCGCCTTCTTCTCACGAAACTTGCGAGCTTCGGGAGCTGTGAAGCCTCCCATCTGCTTGCGGACCGCATCGGGCAGTGACTCGTATGGAATGAAGCTCAGTCCACCGTATTTCAAAAGTGATTCGACACCGCGGGGGGGCACTCCCTCCTTGTGGCGGATGTAGACGCCATCCGGGACCTTTTCGAGGATCTGCACCTCAATGAAGGTGTAGCGCTCCCGTGTCTCCAGCTTCGCCAGCTTGGCGATCGGCTTCTCCACCACCGTGGCGGCTGGCTTCTGATCCACGGCCGGTACCGTCGGCTCGGCAAGGGCGGCGGCGCAAAGCAGGAAGGGCAGGAGGAGCGCTTTCATAGGACCTGCCTACACGGTCGCCTTATCTCCTGCCATCACATTCTTGTGATCCATCTCCCACGGCGCGGTGGCAAAGCGGGATGAGATCGCCTGTCTCAGCGCCAGCTCTGGCGTCTGGCTCCCGTGGTTCAGGAAGCGGGCCTCGGAAGGCAGCGAGGTGGTTTTGTCCCCGTCCATCCGCCGGCACGGCGTGCCGTGGTCCGTGTGATACAGGGTCTCAAAGGGCATCTTCCACCAGCAGCCGTGGCGCTGCATAGTGGTAATGGAACGCCCGCGCTGGAAGAGATAGGGCGTGTGGGTGCTGAAGTCGCGCACGGTTCCGTGCCCGTGGTGATAGAGCGAGAGCGCTGCCCGGCCCACACCTTGCCGCCAGCGGTTCGTGCATACCAGGTTGTCACGGATGTCCCGCACCAGCTCCACGCCGCGGTAGATGGCGACCCGGAAGTCATCCCACGACTGCGGCTTGAGCAGGAAAATGTCATCGTTGAAGAGCAGCACCTCGTCCGCGATCTGCACCGCTCTGGCTATCGCCTCCGGGTAGCTGGGCGTCAGGTGAAAGGTGACGCCGGCGTGATCGTCCAGCCAGTCCGGGCGCTCGTCTGCGAAGAGGTGGAAGGGGACCGTTTCCGTCAGGTTCTCGCGCACGGAGCGCATGCTGTGCCGAAGTTCATCCCAGCCGGCGGCATCCGCCTTCCACAGCCAGCACACGGCGCGCTCACCGGTGCTCTCTTGCTCAGGGAAGGCCTCCGGGCGCGCGGGCAGGTAGCCGGCTCGGCGGAGCCTCTTGAGCTTCCGAATCTTCGATCCTCCGGCCAGGTGGTGGAACCACGCGGGCCCGGTCTGCTTGTCAGGGAAGCGGTTCCATTCCGGGCTCAGCTCGTGGACCTCCATTCCCTTCACGGCGGCTTCCGCCAGCCACGCGTTGAACTGGTGCTGCTCCTGGTGCCCGGAGATGTAGGGCTCGCGTATCACGGCCAGCATCGCCTCTGCGGCGGCCCGGTCACATCCCCACACTCCCGCATTCCGATAGGTCCAAGCGAAGGGATCGAGCTCGGGGAAGTGTTCGGCCATCCATTCCGGCCACACCCCGGAGACCTTCTTGTAAGGCTTGTCCGGCATCACGTGGAAGCCGCCAGAGCGGAGGAAGGCAGGCGCAGGGGCGGAGGGATGCACCATCACATCCGCATCGACGTAGAGCATGAAGTCGGCATCGCCGGCAAGGAACTGCCGCAGCATGTCCACCTCGCAGAATTTCGCCTCCGGATAGTCGGGGTTCAGCCCACTCACGTGGAGAGGGTATCCCTGCCGCCAGCACCACTCATCGAGGCTAGCCGCGCACTCGGCCAGCCAATCAGGCTCACCATGGCGCAGCGTGTGGATCTCGACCTTCAGCCCGGGACAGGGCTCAGGAATCGGCGGGCGGAACACCTTGGCCACGTCGGATTTTCGCTGTGGTTCATCGCGCAAGCGGGCGTTGTCGGCAGCTTCTTGAGCCGCGTATGGGTTCTCCGATCCGTAGAAGTCAATGCCGTGGGAATCGCTGGATGGCTCCACAATTTCCCGCTCGTGGATCAGCCGCTTGATCTCGGCGCGAACGGCACCGAGCTGGCCGGGGCGGACCTCTTCAACCGCGCGCCAGGCGGCGGGCTGGATCAGGATGCCAATCCGTGCCAGCTTCGCGGAGAGTCCGGGAAGGTCGGTAAGGTCGCGCATGTCGAGGTGGACGGTCCTCCCGGGGTTCATCACGTGAAAGTCCTCGAAATGGTCGCGCATCTCGCGGGCCTTTCTCAGCACGCCTCCGTGGCACTCGGCGAAGGACGGAATCCACAGCGGGTAGGTGTGCACCAGGGAGATCTCCTGCTCGTCATCCGGCGTCCGGGAGAGGAAGACGATCCTGCTGTCCGGGAAGGCCTGCAGCAGCCAGCTCCACCGCTCGACTGCCTCGGTCCATCCCTCGCGACCGAAATAGCTCGATCTGGCCCCGTGGTTCCACGCCGCCATATCCGCTCCGGTCCATTGCCGCAGCGCATCGTCAAAGGCGGGTGCCCAGGTGGACGGCGGCACGGCATTCCTGCCCCAAGGCTCGCCGCCATGCCCCTTGGCGAAGTCCCGGGGGGCGCGCTCGATCGCGTGGAGCTGCTCAAGGAATTCGAAGCTCTCGCCGGCGCAGCGGTTGCCCGTGCTGCGGTCGATGATCTGTGCCAGCGCGGTGCCGCCGGCCCGGGGTTGGGTGATGAGGAAGAACGGTTTCACACGAAGAGTTGCATGGTCTCGCGGATGTCGCGGCGGTTGCGACCTTGGAAGCGCTGGAAAATCAGGATCTCGTAACGCTTCCAGTCCTCGATGGTTCGGGCGGACTTCCACGAGTAGGCGGCGAACGGACAATCGGCGGCGAGGTTCTCGTAGGCGTGGATTCCGGGCAGCAGCTTGCCGATCTCGACGTCCTCCGAGTAGTGATCGGACTCTGGGAGCATCGCCGCGGCGGCCCGGTAGTCGTCTAACAGATCGGTGCGCAGTGCGTAGGCGGCTCCGAACATGAAGCGATCGTGCGGAGGGATGCGGTGATGCATTCCCACCGCAGGCTCGATGCGGCCTTCCAGCCATCCAAGGCCCATGACGAGCGTGTCGCTGTCCACCTTCATCTGGTAGGGATCGCCGTCGGCATTCTCCTGTATCGTGGCCAGGATGCCCTCGACGCAGGCCTTGCCATTCAGGTTGCCCAAGCGGCGGAAGGTGGTGCGCGCCACGCGGCATCCCTCTACCTCGGGCACCGGGTCTGCGGCATCGATGGCTAGCACGACCTTCACGCCGCACGATCGCAGCGCACGGCCGGCGAGAGCGGCTTGGGCATAGTCGGGAGGATGGGTGAAAATCGTCGCGGTCATGGCGGTGGGGGGACTTCCGTGTCCGGCGGGGGAATCACGGTGGTGGAACAGGTGCTGTGGCAGTGGCGCGGCCACGAGCTGGGAAAGGACTGCGTGAAATTCGTGTCGCAGCACTCGTGCGGTTCTTCCTCGTCTCCCGAGTCACCGATGATGGTGACGGACAGGGCCGTCGGCTCGCACGCAGGTGGGTAAAAGAAGCGGAAGCGCGCGCCGAAGCGGTTGATCATCTTCGTGAGCGGAACGATCAGGATGTTCCCTTCGGTGGCCTGTCCATTGTAGGGTGCGCTCTGGCCGCCGGGCATCGTGATCTTGGCCTTCCACCCGCCGGGGCATTTGTTCTTGAGCGAGCTGATGCCGATCATCACTTCCCAAACTGCGTAGGCTTCTCGGCCACGGACGTAGCACTCGCTGCGGTTGTCCCACTTCGCGGCCATGCGGAACTTGCAGTCCTTGGAATCGCTTGGGTCCGGGTCGATCTCGTCGTCACTCTCAAAGTCCTCGCTGGCGAATTCCTCATCCTGCGAACTTCCGGCGGCTTCGGAGCTCTGGTCATTCAGGCACTTGAACCACACATCGACGTGCCCCTGCACGAGCTGCTTCAGGTTCGTGATCGTCTTCACGCCGGCCACGGTCTCGAAGTCCATCTTGGCCACGCACGTGTGGATCTCACCGTCCTCCTTGGGCGGTTTCTCGGCACGGGCGAAGATCGCGAGACGGTTGGTCTCGGTGCTGTCGTCTCCGGGCACGAAAGACGCATTGGAGCACCGGATGCGGTCTGTGATGAGCCACACCGAGCAATCGGTCCGGGCGCTGACGTCGAAGGCCGACGGATTGGCCGAGTCCATCGGCTCCCCGTTGATCGTCGGGAAAAGCGGCGTAACCTGCGTGCCCGCGAGCGGGTCGCTGTCGGCGGGATCTTCCTCGCCCAGCCGCACGAATCGCACGGTGCCAGGCGTGAAGTAGAGGCTGGTCCCGTTGTCGCCGCCGATGTAGGGGCTGAACATCGGGCGAATCGGTGCTTCGTGCTCTTCCTCGGTGTCCGGGATGTCGAAGCCGGTCACAGTGTCGCCCTTGCTGCCCGGCTCTCCCTCCGCGCCGAGCTCGTTCGACGTGCGCTCGGCCTCGCTCATCCACGTCACGCCACGGCCCCGCAGCATCCGCTTCAGGTCCATGATGTCCTGCGCCGCTGACCAGTGTGACGGGCCCAGCCCAATGGTCATCGCACCCTTGGCAATGTCGAAGCTCACCGCGTGCACCATGGCCCCCATGCTCGCCCATTCACCCTTGCCGCCGGCCACGTTGATCTTGCACCCGTGGAAACGATCGCCGGTGACGTCCTCTGCCACGGTGGTAATGCTGCCCTCGAACTGGTAGGCCAGGAGGCTGTTATAGACCTCTTCGGCGATGCCCGCCGGGGCCGTCTCCCCGTCCACCCATTGGGTGACGCCCTTGTAGATCTTCGTGATCGCATTCGTGGCCACCGGGGAGAGCGCCACCTTGGAGGCGATCGGCTCGAGTGCCTTGCGGGAGGCAGCGCTGGCATTCGGAGAGATCTGCAGATTGTAGCCGATGCGCACCCGCCCGACCTTCCGACGCATCCAGTCCTCGATGCTTCCCTTGACCAGCTCCCGCGGGAGATCGTCCACGGATTCGACGGTGATGCGCCGGGCACGCGGATTGACCGGCTCCGGGTCCGGGTCGTCCTCCGCATCAGGCTCCGGCACCAGCTCCTTGGAGAGCATCTTGACGTTCCAGTGGGCATCCAGGACGTCTTTGAGCTGAGGATACTTCTTCTTCAGCCACTCGCGCATCTCGCCATGGTTGGTGGGGAGAGGGCGGGTTTTGATCCTCTGCTTCTGGAATTGCATCTGCGCGCCGGCCAGCTCGATGACATTGGAAATCACACGCGGGCCCGCCGATGGCCCCGCCTCGGGGAAGCGGTCCTCGATCCAGTCGCGGAAGGTGGTGCCGTCGATGATGGTCGCATTCAGGTAGAGGATCTGTACCGCATCCGGCTTCAGGTCGTCCCGGCGCCGGATCTTCACGCTCTCCACCTCACCGCCGGCGATGTCGATCGTGCGGGTGGCCATGGCCGACCTCGCGGTGATGTTCAGCGTCGGCGGCGAGGTGCTGTGATCGATCCACGGCACCCAGTCCGGGTGGAAGCGCAGCGAGACCCGGATCACCTCCGCCACGGTGATGTTCCGCACCTCCGTCTGCCACAGCGGCAGTCCGGCCGGTACACTGCCCATCTGGATCGCCACGCCCACGCTGGCCGCGTAGTCCACCGCCTCCCGGATCTGCTCCGCATCCGTGCACGCGCTGCCGTTCGACCGCCGCCCGAGAATGGCCACGGGCAGCATCACGCTGCCCGCTCCCGCGCCCCATGACTCCTTGTAGGTCGTCTGCTCCAGCTCCTGCCACGCGTCCACGATCTCGATGTCCTGCCCTTCCGAGGTGCCCGTGGCACTGGTCGGCAGGGAATCCACCTTGCCTTGGAAAAACGGCACTCCGTCCCGCGTCAGCGTCACCGCCGCCCCCCATGCCAGCACGTCGGCCTCGTCCATGTCCGCCACCCGCCGCAGCGTCATGATCGACGCCGTGCCGGTATTGAAGGTCCCGCCTGCAAATTCCAGCCCCAGCGCCGCCAGGGACTGTCCGTTGATTGCCCAGTTTGCGCTCATGGCTCAGATGAATCCGAGTCCGACGCGCCGCTTGAAGGTTTCGAAGTCCTTGCGGAGGGCGGCGTGATCGCGCTCCAGCCGCGCGAGCCGCTGGGCGTCGGACTCCGGCTTTTCTCCCCCCGCTGCTGCAGCGCCTTTCATGCCATGGTCAGCCGCAGGCGAGGGGAGGTTTGTCGATGTCCCAACCGTGGGAGCGCAGGAAGATTGTGGGCCAGCTTCGCTGGTGCCCGATGGCATGTCGGTCATGGGGGTATTGTTCATGGATGGATCTGGGTTCATAGGGTTACGACTGGCCCCCATTTTCATCGCAGGGAGCTTCAACTTGGCGGATATGCTGTTGGTTCGATCGACGGGATTGGTGGCTCTCGATGCCGTCCCCTTGCTTCCGCTGCATGCGGGTCACGATCTGCAGTCCCAACATCCGCAGGCTGCGGATGAGCAGATCCCGGCGGAGCCGCGCTTCCCCGACATTGTCCGTGCTCAATGGGAACTTCAGACGACGGCCGATCACCTTTCGGCTGGTGAAGAGCGTGCATCGCATCACCCAGCCCTTCTTCCGGTCGCGGTAAAGATGATGGTTCGGGCACTCCGCCACCGTGGGTCCCTCTCCGCCTGGTTCAGCCGTCGGCTTGTCGTCGCCCCAAAGCTTCCCGAGGGCAGCGAGATCGCTACTCCCAAGGGATTTCAAGAACTCCATTTCGTCCTGACTGTTCATCGGATTCAGCCTGCTTTTTCTGGACTCTAAAAATTACCTCCGAACCCCTCGCGCGCGCCCGTGTAGGCGGGGGAAAATGGTGATTACCCCTTCACGATTTCGGCGGCTTGTGACCCGGGAACTGGGGTTGGAATCGGCCTTTTCTAACAGGTTCGTCCTGGGGTGCCGGGAAGCCGTGCACGAAGCGGAGATTGCCCTTGTTTAGGATCAGCGGCAGGCGCTCGCCCGTCTTGGAATTGTGGCTGTCCTTGGCAATCAGCACGTAAAGGTGCTCCCCGTAGTTCTCTTTCTTCTTGTCCCGCTCCTGTGCGATGTGGAGCCACCAGTCGGCATCTTCCTCGATCGCTCGCGCCCCTTTGGTATCGGCATCTTCGGTGACTTGTGAGAGCACCACGATGCAGATGCCGAGCTCGTGGCCGAGTTCCTGAAGGGTGTTCGAGATCCCGCGCAACTCTGCCTCTCCGGTGTCCCCCTTCACCCGTTCCCCGCGGATGAGCGCGATGTGATCGACGAAAGCGACCTTGATAGAATGACGACGATGATAGCGGCGGATCTCCGCAACGATGGTGGCAAGTCGCCGATTCGGGGGCTTCCGGACAAAGAGATGATGCGTGATCCTCTCCACGGCCCCGCGGACCGCCCTCAGCTCTTCCACCAGCGGCTTTGTCCTGCCGTCCATGCTGGCGTGGCCGCGTGGGTCCTTGACGACCCCGTGATGCACGCCGGCTTGCTGGATCACCGATCGTTCGAAAATCGACACGTCACCTCGTTCAAGGGGCAGGTAAAGCGTCGGCACGCTGTCGGTGGCCAGGTTGCTCGCTATCTGGGTTGCGAGGGTCGATTTCCCGCCCCCAGATCGCCCGGAGATGATACCGAAGTGGCCGGGATGAATGCCGCGGAGATTGTGATCTATCTCCGGGATTCCGAACGGGATTCCCATGGCGACCTCTTCGCCATTCAGCCGGCGCTCGTAGGATGCGAGGAATTCGCGGGCCAAGGCCTTCGTGTCACGAGGTGCCTCCACCGCGGCGGCGGCATCGAAAACTGCAGTAACCGGCCCACTGAGGGCCTGGAGGTAGCTGTCGCCATCGGAGCAGTCGTAAGCAGCCTCCATGGCTCCGGTGGCGGCCGCAATAGCCAGTCGGCGCGCGTGGCGGTCTCGGAGCATTTCCAAGTGTTGAACGAAGTGGTGCCCATTCGGGGCGTAGGTGAAAACGTCGGTGAGGCCGGCGGGCCCGCCTACCAGGTCGAGCGCTTCGTTGTCGTGAAGACGCTGGCAGGTGGAAACGAGTTCCCATGTCTTACCGGCGCTTGCGAAGTCCTCGAAAAGGATGCGATGCGCCGGCAGGTAAAAGAGTTCCGCATGGATCGGCAGCGGGCTTTCTTCCAGGGTCCAATCCCCTTTGAAGAGGCTCGACAGCACGGACTTCTCCGGACCGAGGGCATGGGGCAATTGTCGGATTTCGTGGTCTGCGTTCATGGGATTTCTGAGCGCCAGAGACGGGCGCGGTCCAGGTCGATGGTCCAATTGTTCAGGAGCGTGAGAAGGTCACGGCGGCGGATGTCGCGGTCCCCGACATCGGAGGCCAGATACCACGATTCCAGTAGTTCGACGTCTTCCTCAGGTGGCTTGATCTCGAAAAGCGCGATACCCTCCGAAAGCGTCCAGATCGTGTCAGGGCGTCGGTTGAACCACCCGCCAATGCGTTGCATGAGTGGAGTGTTTCGCAGGCACTTCACCCGGTTGCGCTCGCCCTTGGGGATGTTTCTCCAGCGGTCTGGCAGGCATCGATCTCTCGTCTCGGCTTCACGACTGGCCACCGCCCCGTCCCCTCGGGGGACTACAGGGGGTTTCTTCTCTTCTCCTATCTTCTCTTCTCTTATCGGTTCCCGATGGGTTGATGACGGGTTATCGATGGGAAACCCATGGGTTTCCGATGGGTTATCTCCGGTCATATTACGATGGTTCTTTGGCGGCCGTCCGCCCTTCTTTCCATTGGTCCAATTGGCGATCAGCGAGGCATTGTATTCGGCCCATCCGACGACCATGAGCACGGCTCCCTCTCGCCCGATAAAGCCGGCGACAGTGAGCGCTCGCTCGATATCTGATGCGCTGCCTGGGTAACGGCACACCGCTTTCAGAGCCTCAGCCGGCAGGTTGTCGAAACTGGCCGTCTTCCGGTTCTGGCAGTGTCCCCACAAGCGAATCAGATAGACGGGAGCCGCCTCGTCACCGCCCAAAGCATCCACCACCATCCGGGTTTTCCAGTGGTCGGGGAAATCAGGATCCACGATCATCCGGGCACCTCCACCGTGAGCGGGATACGCGCCCGTTGGGGGCCACTCGCACCCGTTGCGGGTTCCGCTTTTGTGGGGCAGCTTCCGGTCAACGACGACTGAGGGCGGCCTGTCTGCGGCAACGCGGGCGGGCCGCTTCGTTTCCCGGGCGGCCCGCTCATGCGGCACCGCCTTTCTTCATCTGCGCCCTGTGGGCCAAGGCTTGATCCACCGCCTCAAGATCGAAGCGATAAACCCTACCTTCAGACACAACGGCAGGAATGATGCCGGCATGGTGCCAAGAGAGGACCGTGGGAACGGAAGTGCTTAGGTGATCGGCGAGCTGGCGCGGCGTTGCCCGCCGCGGATTGAATACTGGAGCACTCATAACGTGCTCACCTATTTAATCCGTTTAACCTAGTTTACGACAGACGCCACTGGCCCCCCCGAAAATCGCACTGTAGTCCATTAGCATTAGAAATGCGTCTGACCGGATTGCCGCTAATTGGAGCGCCACCGGGATCACATGGGTCTCCTGAAATAATTGGATGTAATTGGTCTCCAATAACTTATGTCGTTATTTTCCCACGGTGTGGCAGTTCCGAAACCGGCAATAGTTGCCGGTCCACTTCTCGATGGGCTGTCCTATTCCGTGTCGCACCAAAACCGTTCGGAGAATTGCGGGTGATTGTAACAATTTTATAAGCAGCAACTTGCGGATGTTTTTTTGTCGTGGAGGAAGACGTCAAAAACCTGACAGGCTGGCCCGCCAGCGATCTTAGGCCACACTGACCAATGAAACTACTGTCCCGTTAGGACCTGTTGAAAGGATTTCGAGGGCTTCCTTTTTGCTCATGCGGGCAACGTAGTGCTTTCTCAGCACATCATGGCCTCCCGTGTGACCAAACTTGAAGGTGAGGTCTTCAAGTGGCGTTCCGATCGCGACTTGGACGGATGCGCAGGTGTGGCGGCATCCGTTCGCAGGCCATGCACCGCGACTTGGTGAAGGTGGATGCTGGAGCAGTTTGGATTCCACCGCCCAGCCCGCCAATCGCCGAACCGCGCACGAAACTGAACGCCAGTTCCCGCCAGTGAGGAGATCCTCTGCTCCAGCGTCTCCGCGGTAGGCATCAAGCCAGGCCCTTAAGGTGGGACATATCGGAACAAGTCGGCGCGCATGCTTTTTAGCAACGGAGCGGCCGATCTCGATGTGATCTTCTAGCACGCTCGCCCATGTCAGCCGTGTTAGTTCTTTGGATCTAACTCCACCGAAAATGGAAACCGCGAATGCGATAGCAGCCTCTGGGCGGAATTCCTCAGCCGCCTTCAGCAGGGCTTTCACCTCCGCTGCGCTCAATGAAATGATGTCAGCCTCGCCAGCTTCTTTCCGAAATTCCAAAGCATCTACAGGGGCCATCGTTGCCCATTGCCTGGGCTCCTTGCAGGCCCACCGCCAGAACACGCGGAGATTCCGAATGTGCATCGCCCGAGCTGTCGGTTTTTTCTCGGACAGAATCGAAGCGAGATCCTCCGTGGTGACGTCGGCAAGCACCGACTCGTGGAGCGAGCTCATGGTCCTCTCGAGAGTGTAGGCGTAGCTCTTGGCTGTTTCCTCACGGATCGTCTCTGCTTTCGCGGTGGTGAAAGCAATGACGGCGTCTCCAAGGAGCTGTGACGAATTCCGCGCTGCCCACATTTTCAGATAGGATCTGGCCGCCTCCAAGAGGGTTGCTCCCGTCGGCTCCAGAACACGAAGAGCAGCAACAGCATCGTCTGCGACTCTCGGAGGGAGCACGGACGCCTGCTCTCCGTGGGCACGATAGTCATTTCTGACCTTCTTCGCCTCAGCCGTGGCCAGATCCCTTGTGGAGAAGTATCTTCGCTGGAGTTTGCCGGTGTCGGAAAGGCTGGCCGGGATATGCAGGAGCCATCCTTTCGGGGTGTCCCTGACCTTGAATGAGGGGGTTCGAGGCATGCCAAGATGGTGCATTTATCGCATCCAAAGTCCAGAAAACCCCTAAAATGGGTTAAATCGCTTTTCTGATGCGGTTAAAGCACAGTGGCTTGTGATTTCTTCACGAGATTCAGGTTCTAGTGGGGGCAACCCCGTGGAGGTTCGAGTCCTCTCGCGCGCACGCTTTTGTTAGTCAATGAGTCCCGAAGCTGAAAGGCCTCGGGATTTTTTGTTGGGGGTGGATTCTGGAAGGTATTTGGGTGGTGATTCAGTGAAGTGGTTTGGGAGTCATCCCGGAAGGTAATCCGGAACGCGCCGGATCGGCAAAGCCGGGAGCGCTGGCTTCAGCCGGCTTGGACAGACCGGCGAACTCCGGGCAAAAGCCGCTTTCCACGGAGCGGCCCGCTGGGAGCGCGTGCCACCGGCTCGCTTGGATAGTTCGGCGAAGCGACCATGCATGCCCGCTTCCTGATGATCTCGTGTGAGCAGCTTTTACCCGAGGTTCCACGGCTGTCCAAGCGGGCCAGTGGCCGCGCGCTCCCAGGGGGGGCTTTCGCAAAGGGCTGCGCCTAACCGACCACACCGGCACCCGCCTTCGACCGCTTCAATGCCGCTGCCAGTGCGCTCTCCAGAGTCTTCGGTGCCACCGGTTTGATGAGGTGGTCGGAGAAGCCTGCTTCCTTCGACTTCTCCACGTCGTCATGCTGGCCGTAGCCGCTCATGGCGATGCCGATGATGCCCTTGCCGCGCAGCCCGGACATCAGCTCGTAGCCAGTCGCATCCGGCAGGCCGATGTCGCTGATCAGGATGTCAAATTCGCGCGTCCCGGCGAGCTGGAGCGCGGTCGCCACGCAATCTGCCTCCGTCACCTCGTACTCCAGCGTGCGCAGCCACAGCACCACGGCCATGCGCGCGTCGCGATTGTCCTCCACCACGAGCACGCGCGCCTTTGCAGGCATCTCGGTGCGGCTCGTCACCTCCTCGCGCGGCGTCGCGGAGGACGTACGGAAGCGCAGCGTGAAAGTGCTGCCCTGGTCCTTGCCCGGGCTGTGCGCCTCGATCCGTCCGCCCTCGTGCAGCTCCGCCAGCGACTTGCTGATCACCAGCCCGAGGCCGAGCCCGCCGAACTTCCGCGTCATGTCCTCGCCCCCTTGCTCGAAGGGCTTGAAGAGCTTCGCCATGATCTGCGGCTCGATGCCGATGCCCTGGTCTTGCACGGAAACCTGCACGTTCCCATTCGCATCATTCCACGAGCGGATGGCGATGGCGGTCCCGGGCCGGCTGAACTTGCTGGCATTGCGAATCAGGTTCCACAGGATCTGCTGGATCCGCACCGGGTCCCCGTGGATCTGAGATGATGTGGCTTGAAGGTCCTGTGTGATCGTCTGCGACTGCTCCACCAGGCCCGGGGCGCAGACCTTCACGGCCTCGGCCACCACGTGGTGAAGGTCCACCAGTTCCTTGCGGAGCTGGATCTTCCCCTCGGTCACGCGCGTCAGGTCCAGCAGGTCATCGATGAGGCGGGTCTCTACCTCCACGTTCTTGCGGATCATCTTCACCAGCTCCTTTGCCTGCGGGCCGAGCGTGGCGTCCTCCTCCAGAAGATAGGTGCCCATCAGTGCCGGGGTCAGCGGCGTGCGCAGCTCGTGGCTCAGCACCGCGAGGAAGGAGTCCTTCGCGCGGTTCGCCGCCTCGGCCACCTCGTTCGCCAGCGTGAGGCGCTCCTTCTCCTTTTGCGCGGAGAGGTCCGTCACCACCAGGCACAACACCGGGTCCTCCGTGGTGGCGACGCGGCTGCCGGTGATCAGCACCGGTAGCACGCCCGCGCCATGGGCGATCTCCGTCTCCGTCTTCACGAAATCACTGTCCGCCAGCCCGCGCACGATCTCCTCCCACACGCCGGGTCGCAGGAAATCCGCCACACCCGCGCTGATCACGCGCTCCAGCGGCAGCCCCACGAAGTCCGCGAAGCGCTTGTTGCAATACAGCACCATCCCGCCCTCCGTGGCCGTCACCGCGCCCTCGCGCATCTGCTCCACGTAGATCCGGTAGGGCTCCTCCGCGCCGCTCAGCGTGTAGATCTGGCTGCCATGGTCACCGCTCACCACCACCGCATCCACGTCGCCGGACTGGATGGCATCCAGCGTTTCCTGCACCTCGCGCAGCTTCTGGCGCAGGGTTTCCATTTCCGCCCGGTTCACCCACTGGTGATTCGGCGGGGCGTCGGCGGCAGGGGAGGCGGCGTTCAGGCCGTTGGCACTCATGGTTCTGCTTCTGGCTTCAGAGTTCTGCCCAGTTGACCTCGGGCCGGGTTTTAAGGTTCAGCGCCATCAGCACGCGCTCGCGGTCGTGGAGATTTCCCACCACCTTTTGCTCCGGCACCGGCTCGCGCTTGAAGAGCGTCGGCGCGGCCACGATCTGGTCGCCCGCCAGGCGCTCCGGGGATTGGTAGATGTCCACCACCTCCAGCTCGTAGCGACCGGCCAGATGCTCCTCGCACAGCTTTCTCACCGTGGCCACCGCCAGGATGGACTTCGCCGTGTGGCCGGTGACGAAGAGCGTCATCTTGTAAAAGGACTCGTCCGGCGATCCGCTGATCAGCCGGTCAAATTCCAGCTTCGCCAGATCACTGGCCGATGGAGCGCCGTCGGAGCCGCCATCGGCCGCGTCGCTCTGGATTTCTGGAATCATGATGGAGTGGAAGGAGGGTTCAGGATCGGCGAGCCGAGATCGAGGTCGTTTACAAGTCGCTGGATGTCAGAGAGGCTGCCGATGATCCGCTTCTGGGGGTCCGGCTGTTTCCGGATCAAGGTGGGAATAGCGACCACCTGGTACTGCTTTGCAAGCGACGCTTGTCCGCGTGTCAAATCCACCAGCTCGATGCGGTAGCGGCCGGGCAGGTAGTGGTCGCAGGCCTTCCGCAGGTTCGCATACGCCATCACGGATTTCGGGCTCTGGCCGGCCACGAAGAGCATCAGCTCCCATGGCTGGTGGCCGTTCCCGTTCTCATGGGGGATGCCCGGGGCATCCGGCGGTCGGGTCGGGTCGTCCGTGCTCATGGATTATTGGCGGTTGCGGCTCAGGTTCATGGCGGCGGAGTCGGAGGCGGTCACGTCGTCGCGCGTCCGCTGGTCGCTGGTCATGCGCTCCAGCTCCTCCTGCGCGGCCAGGTGCTCGGCGCGCAGCACCTCGATCTGGGCGTCCAGCGCGCGTTTCTTTTGCTCCAGCTTCAGGCGGTTCATCCGCTGCAGGTCGGACTCCACGGCGGCGGTCACCGCCTCGCGCTGCTGCTGCGCCAGGCGGGCGGAGCCGGTCAGCACGCCCTCCGAGCCCAGGTAGGCGGGGATGAGGTCCACGCCCTCGCTGGTGATGAGGAATTCGCGGAGCTGGTTCGAGTGGCGCATCCCGCGCGACTTCAGCACGTAGAGCACGCGGTTCCGCTCGCCGTAGGACTCCACGTCGCGCACCAGCAGCCAGGTATCCACCATCGAGCTGAGATTCTCGCCGCTGGTCTCCAGCCCGGCACCGCTTCCCTGTACCAGGCTGATGAGGAGGGTGGTGATGCCTTTTGCCCGCAGCAGGTCCACCAGGCGCAGCAGCATCTGTGTGCTCTCCTCGGACGTCGCCGCGGTATTCAGATTCGAGATCGGATCGACGATCACCACGTCGGGTGCGAATTCCAGCACGGCCTTGTGCATCTTCACCAGGTGCATCTCCAGGCCGTAGGCCGTCGGACGCGAAGAGGCGATCTGCAGCAGCCCGCTGTCCAGGTGCGGCTGCAACTCCCGGCCGATCGAGCGCATGTTCCGCACGATCTGCTTCGGGCTTTCCTCGAAGGAGAAGTAAAGGCAGCGCTTCCCCTCCTGGCAGGTCTTCTCCGCCAGGTGCGCCGCCAGCGTGGACTTGCCCGTGCCGGAGGACCCGCTCAGCAGGATGCAACTACCTTCATAGTAGCCGCCGCCCAGCATCTCATCCAGCGCCGCCACGCCCGTAGGCAGGCGCTTGTCGGAGACATCGTAGTCCATCGATGTCGCCGTGATCGGCAGCACCGACATCCCCTCGGAGTCGATCAGGAAGGGGAACTCGTTCGCGCTGTGGGCGGAGCCGCGGTACTTCACCACGCGCATCCGCCGCGTCGAGATCTGGCCCACCACGCGGTGGTCCAGCAGCACCACGCAGTCCGAGACATACTCCTCCAGCCCCTGCCGCGTGAGCTGGCCATCGCCGCGCTCGCCCGTGATCACCGTGGTCATCCCGCGGTCCTTCAGCCAGTCAAAGAGGCGGCGCAGCTCCGCGCGCAGAACTGTCTGGTTGCTGAAGCCGGCGAAGAGCGTCTCGATCGTGTCCAGCACCACGCGCTTCGCATTCACGGACTCGATCGCGAGCTGCAGGCGGACGAAGAGGCCCTCCAGATCGTAGTCGCCATTCTCGTCCATCGCCTGGCGGTCCACCACCACGTGGTCCAGCGCCAGCTTCCCCTCGTTCACCAGACCGGGGATGTCCCAACCGAGCGAATCGACATTCGTGATGATGTCCACCGGCGTCTCCTCGAAGGTGATCAGCACGCCGTGCTCGCCAAACTCGCGGATGCCGCGGACGAGGAATTCCGAGGCGAAGAGCGACTTGCCGCAGCCCGCCGAGCCGCACACCAGCGTCGGGCGACCCGCGGGCAGGCCGCCCAGCGTGATCTCGTCGAAGCCCTTGATGCCGGTGGGTGCCTTGACCAGGCGGTGCGGGACGAGCTTTTCTTCAGGAGCGTGGGCGTGCATGGAGCGGGGCTATGAGGAAGGAAATGGCCTGGCCCGACGCGCACCGCAGGAGTCGGTGTCGTCAGGTTCTAACGCACAATCCTCCGCCCCGCTGCACCCGTTTGCAAGGCAACTTGATGCACGTCCCGGAAGTTTTTCCACGCCCCCGCTGGGAGTCCTCCCCAGCCGCCGGGGGAAGGCCAGAGCCTCAGAATTTCAGCGGGATCGCCGCGGTCCGTCCGGCATCGTCCATCGCGGAAATGCGGGTCACCTGATGCTCGCCCACCAGCT
The DNA here is from genome assembly GCF_025950085.1 of Luteolibacter flavescens. Lineage (NCBI taxonomy): Bacteria > Pseudomonadati > Verrucomicrobiota > Verrucomicrobiia > Verrucomicrobiales > Verrucomicrobiaceae > Neoluteolibacter > Neoluteolibacter flavescens. Next base: position 253,847 of record NZ_JAPDDS010000008.1, on the reverse strand, counting down.
TCCGGATCTCCTCGCGGGTCATCGTCACCTTCGCCGGTGCCTCGTCGCGGAACTCGCGGAAGGTGCGGATGTCATCGCCCTCCCAGAAGCCGAGCACGCGCACGCCCGCGGGCGCGGTGATTTCCACGGACTGCTGCTCGGCCAGGTGGCGGATCTCCGGCTTGCCGTCCGGCTGCCGCGGTGCGTCCGGCTGGAACCATGGATTCCACCTCAGGAAGGACGCGCTCACCGGCGCGAACCACGCCTCCTCCTCCGGGCGGAAAGTGCCCGCGGGACGGTTTGGCCACGGCTCGGAGAAGGTGAAGAAGCGGTTCAGCCCGTCGAAGCCGCGCGTCATGATGCAGCGCGGGTCCTTGCAGTGCGGCAGGTCGAAGGTGTGGCCCATCTCGTGCAGAGTTGCGCCCAGCGTGGTCGAGGCGAGCGCCCACCAGGTATTGCGCCCGGCGCTGTCGTCATGCACGCGGGTGGCATCCACGCGGCGTCCATCGGTGAAGCTCGCCTGCACGTTTGCCAGCGAGTCCGGCCACGAGAAGACGGACGCGCTACCGAAGAGCCCCAGGTTTCCCCCGCCGAGCGCCGTGTGCGCCAGCATCCGGCCGGTCGCCGGGTCCTTCCGCGTGAAGGCGGCCAGCACCAGGTTCTTCGCCGTGGGATCGGCGTGGTCGGTGTTGAGGAATTGATACGTCTCCCTCCAGAAGCGCTGGTCGTCCTTCTGGCCATGGTAGTACTCGCGGGAGTGCGGGGACTTGATGGTTTCCACCTTCACCTTGCCATTCTCATCGGTCTTCAGCGCGAAGGTCCGGCGGCCGTAGCCCAGCTCGTGCATGCGCTCCGCCGTGAAGCACTGCATCAGCAGCGCCGCGGTGCGCACGCGCGCTTCGTAGTTCTGCGGGAAGCCATCCTCGGGGGCCGCGTAGTCCGTCGCGCCGCTGCTGTCCGTCAGCCAGATGAGCCGCACGTGATGCGGATTCGTCATCGGCTGGTAGGTCACCGTCAGGCTCGCGGCCTCGCTGGCACCCGTGTCGGTCAGCTCCAGCTTGTTCACGCCCGAGGACAGCTCGACCAGCGCCTTGTATTTCCCGCCGGCTGCCATCGCCGGCGTGGCGGTGGTCGTGCCGTCGGCAGCGGTGAGCTTCACGCTGACATCCTTCCCCTCCGTCGAGGTCCCGCGGATCAGGATCACGGAATGCCGCACCGTCTCCTCCGGCTTGAAATTCTCCACCGTCACCGCCGCCCCCGGCGAGATGAGGCAAAGACCGAGCACACCGAGACCCGCGCGAAAATATCGACTCATGCCGCCGAACCTAACGGCCCGCCCCGCGGTGGCGATGCCTAATTCCCCGCCGCAGATGTACCAAGCCGGGCCTCCACGAGCAGCACCACGTGGCGCGCGAGGGTGCGGAGCAGGCGGCCCTCCACCTCGGTCAGCTCGCGGGGCTTGCGGTCCACGATGAGCAGCGTGCCGAGCGCGTGGCCGTCCGGCGAACGCATCACCGCCCCGGCGTAGAAGCGGATGTGCGGCGAGCCGGTCACCGCGGGATTCACCGTCGTGCGCAGGTCGCAGCTCGCGTCGCGCACCACGAAGAGCTCCTTCCCCGACTCCACGGCATGCGCGCAGATCGAGCACGTCAGCGGCGTCTCCCTGCAATAGAGGCCCACCTCCGCCTTGAACCACTGCCGGTGCTCATCGACGAAGCTGATGGCCGCGATCGGGACATCGAAGAGCTCCGTCACCAGGCGGACGAGCTTTTCGAATTCCTCCTCCTTCGGCGAATCGAGGATGTCATAGCGGCGCAGCGCCTCCAGGCGGTCGGTATTCGAGCAAGCGGGGAGTTCCATCACGGCCCCGGAGCGATAGACCGGGAGCGGGAGTTTTCAAGCTGGAGATGAAGGTGAATGTCCGCATCGCCCCGACTGGGAACGCGGAATTCATTCCGCCCGATCAGCATCTAACAGCCCGCCATCACCCCGTGCCATCGTGGCCCGCCAGGGCGCCAGCCCCTAGGAGCGCCGGTCAATAGACCGGCCCGAGTGGTCTCCGACTGCGGATGGAAACCGGGTGCCATCGTGGTCCGCATCGCTCCGCGTGCGGTGCACCGGTAGGGAAGCCAGCGATGAAGCCCGCCACCATCACCCGCCTGCAAGCAAGCCACCGGCAAAAGCTCTCCCTCGGAAAAAACCGGCTTCCCGAAGCCTCAATAACAAAGCCCGCCGTCATCACTGCTTCGCCGCACGCGGAGCGATGCGGACCACGTTGCCGGACCGGCGCACTTCAGCCTCGCCTAGTCACAAGTCTCTGCCCGGCTCCTCGATGGTGGTGCCATTAAGAACCACCGTAAAAATATTGCAGCTCAGGCAAAGCGTATTCCCGCTTCCTTTTCGCAAACTCCGCTTCGTCAAACGGGCCTTCCACGAGATCCTCGCCATTCATGAACCCGTCGTCCCGCGACTTCATGAAATAGTAGAACAACCGGCTTCCATCGGGTCCTTTCCTTGCTGCCACGATCCACGTGTCATCGGCACCCGCGGCGATCACCGTTGCTTCGACACGCCCGATGTAGTTTCCACTGTCGACCTCCCTGCCAAGCTGTTGGTCCTCGATGGAGCCAATCGAATAAACGGCGTAATCCCCGCTCGACCACTTCTTTCCCGGATCGCAACTGCTGGATAGCAGGCAAGCGAGCATTGCGATGGTCGGCCGGAAGGAGCGCAGCCACGCCTTCGTGAAACACTGGATTTCGGAGGTCTTCATCATGGGTCTTCTGTTCGGCTTTGATCGGGTTTCAAAGGAGGAGGGGGCCACCATATCACTTCGCCGCACGCGGAGCGATGCGGGCCACGATACCGGACCGATGATCCCCGAGAAAAGGTCCGCATCGTTCACCACCCGCCACGAGCTGTTAGAGTCCCAGCTCTTCCCGCAGTTCCTCGAAGAGCCGGTCTTCCTTCACTTTGTGCACCCTCGGCACCACCGCCTGGCGCATGCGTGGCTTTCGCGCGGACTTGGCGTGCGTGGCCTCGGGGATGCGCTTGGTTTTCACACGCGGTGTCGGTGGCGGGGATTGCGGCTTCATCGCGAGCCCGAGCCGGGGGTGGTGGATGCGGAGGTGGTCGGCGGCGTGGACTTGTTGTCGAGCGTCTTGCCGGCGGACTCGATCCAGTGCTGGACGAAGAACTTCTTCTCGTTCGTCAGCAGCTTCGAGTCGCGCCCGAGGATGGGCCGGAGCGAGGTGGTCATTTGCAGCGTCACGAGCAGGAAGATGATGCCCCACACGCTGAAGGGCCCCTTCGCCACCGCGCCCGTGCTCGCCACGGCATCGCCCAGGAAGCGGAAGCCGAAAATGAGCGCCACGAACCACGCGAGCAGCGAAAGCACGCCCATGAAGCCGAGCGAATCCGTCGCCTGTGTGAAGATCCACACCGCGGGCGCGAAGCCCAGCAGCAGCAGCCCCGTCAGCGCGAGCATGCCCGCCAGCGTGGCTGCGAGCTGCGATGCCCCGGCCTGCGACCCCGCGAGGCAGGAGAAGATGTAGAGGCTCGGGAAACAGATGAGCCCGGCGATCACCAGCCCGCCGGTGATCTTCAGCGGCGCCGCCCACATCTGCGTGCCCATCGCGAAGCTGCCGAGCACCGCGCCAAAGACGACGAGCGACAGGATGGCGATCGCGAGGAAGGGCACGAATGCCCCGTGGCCCGGCGTCGCGAGCCGCCGCACCAAGGCGCGCGGGCTGCGCAGCAGCGCCTCGAAGAGCGAGCGCAGGTCGAGCTTGTCCGGCAGTTCCGGCTCGATGCGTTGACCCGCGGGCGGCGGGGATGACGGTGGCGGCGCGGCATTTCCCGGCGCATACCAGTGGTGGGGCGGTGGCGTGTTGTCCTGGCTCATGGTCTCGTGGTGGTTTCTGTTAGATTGCGGGTTGGAGATTGGTTCCGTGGATGGAGCGTGCGGACCACCGGCCATGCGATGAGCGCGAGGGCGGCGAGGAGTCCGGCGATGGCGAGGGCGGCATTCCCGCCGGTGCTGCGGTCGAGCGCGAGCCACACCGCCTCGTAGAAGCTGCCATTCATGGGGTCCGGCCGGAAGAAGGCGACCTCCAGCCGCGGCGAGCCGAAGAAGGGCCGCAGGATCCAGGAGAATTGCGCGCCGAGGAATCCATTCCCCGCCAGCCACGCGAGCATCGTCAGCGTCGCCACGCCGGGGGAGGGGCAACGCTGGCGCAGGATGCGATGCAGCGTGAGCGTCCCGGCGATGCCCGCGAGCGCCACGAGGAAGACATGGAAGAGCAGGTAGCCCGAGTGCGCCGCTCCCGCCTGAGGGGAATCCGGCGGCGGCGCATCCAGCGCGAGCATCAGCGTCACCGGGGCCAGCGAGCCGAGCATCAGCGCGGAAGCGGCGAAGGCACTGAGCAGCGCCAGCAGCGATTGGCGGAAGCCGAGCCCGCCGAGCAGGATGCCCAGCAGGCCATTCAGGATGCCATTGCAGCACAGCGTGCAGGCGACGAGCAGCGGCATCTTCACCGCCACATACAGGCCCATCACCGGCGAGCGCCAGTAGCCTGTGGTGAAGCCATACGCCGCGAGTGACAATGCCGCGAGGCCCGCGATCCGCGCGATCTTCCCCGGCGTCGGGTCATCGAGCAGGTCGGCTTGCGGTTGCAGCAGGCGGCGGATCACGATGCGGAGGGAAATCCCTCACCGTGAATGCGGAATGAACCGCGGGTGAAAACTTGGCCCTGACTTTGAGAAGGGGAGGGGTGGGGGATCGCCAGCCCTGGGAGCGCCGGTCATCAGACCGGCCCGCCTCACCCCGCGCCCCGCTCGTCTCCCCAATTGCTCCAAAACATCTCCGTGAAAAGCCCGCATCGCCCCCCACTGGGAACGCGGAATTCATTCCGCCCGAGCACCGTCTAACAGCCCGCCATCACCCCGTGCCATCGTGGTCCGCATCGCTCCGCGTGCGGTGCATCGGTAGGGAAGTAGGTGAAGAGATCCGCGATCGTCACTCGCATGAAAGCACGCCGCTCCTTGAAGCAGGCTTCTTGGCAAAACCGACCGCTCCGAAGCCACTATACGAGGCGCGCCTCCAGAACTGCTTCGCCGTACGCGGAGCGGTGCGGACCACTTTGGAGGGCGGCTTCGGCCTTTGGGGTGTGGCCCGCGGCGAGATGGCTTCGGGCCGGTCTGATGAGCGGCGCTCCCAGGGAGGCTGCGCCTCTGATTCCAGCAGATCCGCGATCTACAATCTTAAATCTCAAATCTCAAATCTCAGATCTCAAATTTCTGATCTCCGACATCCGACATCTGATCTCCGTCCTCCGATCTCCGCCCTACTCCCTCCCGCTGCCCGTGACCGGCACGTCCGCGGGGGCGCCGAAGACATCGAGCTCGCGCCAGACGAACCCGTGCTGCACGGACCCGGGGACGCGGCCGGCGGTTACCTTGATGGCCTCGATTCCCTGCGCGAGGCGACCGTCCTTGCCGGTCACCGTGACCTTCGTCGAGCCGCCGCTGGTGAGCTGCGCTGGCAAGGGATCGTAAACGACGGACGCCAGCGGCATCCAGTCGCGGCCCACCGGCTTCACCTCCATGGTCCATGCCTGGTTGCCAAAGCCGACATTCTCCCAATCCGCCAGCGAGCGGATCATGGTGATGTTGTATCCGGCACCGTTCGGGCCGATGCCGAGCCGATACTCGGCGGTGGCACCTACCGTGGTCCACGCGCCCTGCACCATGTCGCCCTGCACTTTCTGAAAGCCCGCGCCGTGGATGCCATCGGTCAGCTCCAGCGGGCTCGCGTTGTTCTGCAGCTTCCAGCCGGTGGTCAGCGGGACGATGCCCGTGAGCAGGTCGTCCGCGCTCGCCTCATTCTCATAAGCGCGATCCACGGGGCTGGATTCCTTGCTCACGATCACATTCGACTCCGGCTCCACGCCCGGCAGGCTGGTCAGGAAGCGCCCGCGCCTCACCGGGATCTCCTGCCACTCGCCCGTGTCCTCCGCCGCCTGCGCCGTGCCCGCGCCCACGCGCTTGCTGGTGCGGCGCCCATGGCGGCTCGTCGCCTCGATGCTGCCGTGGAAGACATGCACCTCGGAGAGGAAGGCCGGGTCCGCGATCACGCCGAATTCCGCGCCCGTTTCCTTCAGGATCAGGTCCGGCGTGCTCACCTTGAAGTCCGCCGCCTTTTCCGGCACGTGGAACCACGCGGTGCCGCGCTCCAGCTCCAGCAGATCCTTCCGATACAGCCGGAAGCTCGCGGGCCCGCGCACGATGCCGCGGACGCCGGAGGAAAACTCCAGCTCCATGGTGCCGTCGCCGATCTCGAGCTGCGATCCCGGCTCCAGAAATGGCCCCTGTGCCCTCTGTCCCGTCGGGGCCAGTTCGCTGGTCACGCTGATGTCCGTGCCCGGGCTGGCCGTGTAGCGCAGCGGCGGTCGCTGCGATTGGCGCCACGCCATCATGCTCCCCGCGAGCGTCGCCAGCAGTGCCACCACCGCGGCGGCGGCCAGCATCCACCGCCCCCTCCGCGGGAAGCGTACCGGCGGGGCGGGCGGCATGATCTCTTCTAACAAATCCGCGGGCAGCCGGTCCGGTCCCTTCGCGCGAAAGCTGAGCAGGTGATGCAGGTGCAGGTACTCGCGGTAGCACGCGCGCGCCTCCGGGTCCCGGCGCAGCACCTCCTGCAGCGCGGCGAAGTGCTCGTCCTCCAGCGTGCCGTCGAAGAAAGCCTGCAGGTGTCTTTCCAGATCGCGGCGGTTCATCATGAGCGCAGGTGGGCGATGGCGATTTCCCCGGAGATGCACTTCCTCAGTGCCGCGCGAATGCGGAAGAGGCTGACGCGCAGCGACTCCACCGGGCGGCCGCACTTCGCCGAGAAGTCCTCCAGCCCGGTGGCCGTGTAGTAGCGGTGCTCGATGAGCCCGCGCTCCGGCTCGTCCAGCCGGCCCAGGCACTTCTCCAGCGCGCGCAGCTTTTCCTCCAGCTCATCCGGCCCGGCCTCGCTCTCCGTGGCCAGCAGCTCCAGCAGATCGTCCTCGAAGGAGCGCACGCCGAGCTTCGCCACCCTCCGCCGGTGCGCCATCGCCTTGAAGCGCGCGATGGTGCACGCCCATGCGCGGAAGTCCGTGCCGGGCTCGTAGGTCTCGCGCTTCTGCCACAGCACCATGTTCGTCTCCTGCAGCACGTCATCCACGCCATCCACGCCGGGCATCAGCGAGATGATGAAGGCGTGAAGGCTCGCCTGGTGACGGGCGATCTGGCAGACAAACTCGGCTTGCAGGGCGTCCTCGGGGTCCATGCGGTCTTGTGCTCTTTGCAAGGATTCCCGATGGAGGCGGGACGTTAACAGATTTTTCCGGGAAATCTCCGCGGTGAAAATTTTCTCAGGAATCCGTTAACGCCGGAGGCAGGTCGGGAATCTCCGCAGGAATCCCCGATACCGATGAAAAACCACAGCTCCCCGCGCATCGCTTTCTCCGCACTCGCCTCGCTCTTCCTCGCCGCCGCACCGGCCCGTGCCGCGGTCACCTTTCTGAATGGCTTCACCGGCAGCGTCTCCGAGGTGAATAGCACCAGCGAGCTCGCCTACGCCGCGAATGTCAGCAGCACCGACCTGCTGAATGGCAAGGTGCCTGCCATCACCGGCTGGAACCTCACCAATGGAGCCCATCCGAATGAACTCACCGATGGCGTCCACGGTGCCACCTTCGCCGCGGCGGGGAATCTCGTGGACGGCGGCTGGACCACGGTCGGCGCGACCGCCACCTACGACCTCGGCGGCGGCGCGAATGGCCTGGGCTACGACATCACCTCGCTCCAGAGCATCGCCGCGTGGGTAGATGTCCGCTTTGGCAATCAGGCGTGGACCGTCGCGGTGCGCCCGGTCGGCAGCATCAGCTTCACCGATCTGGCCACCATCAATTACCAGCCGCTCACCGCCGGAGGGGCGACGCAGGTGTCCCTCACGGGCCTGAATGTCACGGGTGTGAATGCCATCCGCTTCACCGCGCTGCAGGTGAATGGCGGGACGAATGCAGGTGCCTTCGTCCCGCGCGAGATCGATGTCTTCGGCGCGTCCACTGTGCCAGAGCCCGGTGCCGCGCTGCTCGGTGCGCTCGGCACGCTGCTGCTGGTCAAGCGCCGCCGCGTCAGCAACGCGCGCTGATCTGATCCTACACGCCGCATTGCTCCCGTCTCCTCTCCCGCTCCCGCTTCCATGAGAAAACCCGTCGCCTCCTCCTCGCCTCGGCTCGCCGCGCCGCTGGCCGCCGCATGGCTCACCGGCATCGCCAGCGTGGCCGCCGCGCCGATCATCACGCCGCGGAACAGCGGGCCGAATACCCCGTCCACCGCCACGGACGAGCTGGCCTACGCCGAGGACGTGAGTACCACGGACCTGCTGCACGGCCTCACCGGCACGGGCGGCACGTGGAATGCGAACGGCTCCAGCCCGGCCGGGCTGAATGACGGCGTGCACGGCGCGGACTCGGATGCCGCGGGCATCTCGGCGCTTGCGGGCACGGCATGGTCGCGGGACGGCAGCAATGTTTCCTTCCGGGAATTCGTCCTCGGCGCGGGCCCCGGCGGGCTCGGCTACGACATCACGAATATCCAGTCCATCGCCGCGTGGCAGGGGGCGGGCTTCGCGAACCAGCGTTACGAGGTGCGCGTGCGTCTGGTGGGCGAGTCCGCTTTCCAGACCTCGCCCGTGGCGACGGTGAACTACCAGCCGTACAGCGCCACGCTGAATGAAGGCGGCGCGACCCGCGTGCGCATCACGGACAGCACCGGCAAACTGGCCAGCGGCGTGGAGGCCATCCGCTTCGACGTGCTGGATACCGTGGGGAATGCCGCGGGCGGCACCGTCTTCCGCGAGATCGACGTCCACGGCGCACCGACCGCATCTACTACGGATACCGTAGCACCGGTGGTGGTGTCGCTCTTCCCGGAAAACCGCGCCGTCTCGGTGGGTGCGGGAGCGACGCTCACGGCGGACTTCCACGAGCCGATCACGCTCGGCACCGGGACCGTGACGCTGAAGAACACGACCACGCAGGCGGAGACCGTCATCACCCTGCCGGACCCGCGCGTCACCGTCAGCGGACGCACGCTGGCCATTCGCCCCGGCCTGCTGGTGGCGGGCTCCTCGCCGTATGCCGTGCGCCTCTCCGCGGGCGTGGTCGCGGATGCCGCGGGGAATTCCTTCGCGGGCATCGCCGATGACACCACGTGGAGCTTCACCACGGCGGCACCGGACACGCGGACCTTCACGCTCGACGAGCTGGCCTACACCGGAGACGCGAGCGCGCACGACCTCCTGCACGGCATCACGCCCGTGACCACCGGCTGGAATACGGGCAATGGCGCGCATCCCACGGAGCTGACCGACGGCATCCACGGGCGGAACTTCGCCTCGATCGGCAACAGCGTGGAAGGCGCATGGACCACCGTGGGCGCGACCGCCGTGTATCAGCTCGGCGCGGGTCCGAATGGCACGGGCTATGATCTCACCTCCATCCACTCCATCGCGAGCTGGGTGGATGTCTCCTTCGGCAACCAGGCATGGACCGTGGACGTGAAGCCGCTGGGCGGGAGCTACACCACGCTGGCCACGGTGAATTACCAGCCGCTCAATGGAAAGGGCGCGACGAAGGTGGTGCTCGGCGGCACCGGCCCGCTGCTCGCCGGGGGCATCGAGGCGATCCGCTTCACCGCGAACCAGGTGAATGGCGGCGCGAATGCGGGTGCCTTCGTGTGGAGAGAGCTGGATGTCTTCGGTCACGCCGCCGCACCGCTGGTGGACGATGGCACGCCGCCGACGCTGGTGTCGCTCGTCCCTGCGGACGATGCCACGGACGTCTCGCCGTCCGCCGCCCTGGTCGCCACCTTTGACGAAGCGATCACCGCGGGCAGCGGCTCAATCCGCATCCGGAATCTGGACACCGCGGCGGAGACAGTGATCCCCGTGACCGACCCGCGCATCTCGCTCGCGGGCACCACGCTGACCATCACGCCGTCGCCGCGCCTCGCGCCGCTGACGCGCTACGCCGTGCTCATCGATGCCGGTGCGGTGGAGGATTTCCATGACGATGCCTTCGCGGGCATCGCGGACGATGTCACGTGGAGCTTCACCACGGGCCGCACGCCGCTGCGCATCATGCCGATGGGCGACTCGATCACCGCGGGCTACACGGACAATCCGGTGTGGAACGAGCCCTTCTGGTACGGCTACCGCAGCGGTCTCTACAATCGACTGCACGCGGCGGGCTACGACTTCACCTTCGTGGGCCAGTCCACCGAGCTGCCCTCGCACGTGGCGGGCACCACGCCTCCAGCGGACCTCGCCGCGCTCGACCAGAACAAGCACAACGGCTACGGCGGACAGGCCGCGGGCTACCTGAATGCGAACATCCAAGGCTGGCTGGCGAACGACGACCCGGACGTCATTCTCCTGAAGATCGGCACGAACTCCGCCGACCAGAACGGCCTCGACACGCTGATCCAGACCATCACCACGACGAGCCCGGACACCTACGTCATCGTCGCCGAGATCATGCCGAAGTACAACTACGAGCAGGGCGTGGTGAACTACAACTCGTGGATCCGCCAGACGCTCGTGCCGAAGTACCAGAACCTCGGCAAGCGCGTCTCCCGCGTGGACCAGTATGCGCCCTTCCTGACGAACCCCGCGGACCTCGAGTCGATCGACCGGTCGCTCTTTTCGAATGGCATCAACCATCCCGACAACGACGGCTACGACAAGATGGCTGCGGTGTGGTTCAGCGGCATCGAGGCGCTTGGCCTGAACCAGGTCAGCTACAGCGAGTGGATCGCGAACCCTGCCTACGGCATTGCCGTGGGGGATCGTGGCTTTGCGAGCGACCCGGATGGCGATGGCATCCCGAATGGCGTGGAAGCCTGGCTCGGCACGCATCCCGGCGAGGCGAATGCGGGACTGGGAGCGCTCGTCGCGGTCCCCGCCGCGGGCGCGGGCTCCGGCACGGGATTCAGCTTCAGCCACTCGCTGAATGCCACGCCACCCGCCGGTCTCGGCGCCAGCTACCAATGGTCCACCGACCTGCTCCAGTGGCATGATGCCGATGGCACCGACGGCCCCGCAGGCGGCCCCACCGTCACCGCCAGCATCACCGGAACAGCCACCACCGCCAACGTCCTCGCCATCCCGAGCACGCCCGTGGAAAGGCTCTTCCTCCGCCTCTCCGTCGCCTCGGATTGAACGGACGGCAGCAGAGACCTGGGAGCGGGAACCTGGGAGCGCCGGTCATCAGACCGGCCCGAAGCAATCTGCCGGCCCACATCGCCCTGTGCGGACCACGATGGCACAGGGCTTCCGTCGGCAGTGATGTGAACTCGGGCGGAATGAATTTCGCGTTCCCCGTGAGGGCCATGCGGACGGTTTTGGTGAGGTGGTCAGCGAGGCACCACTTCGGGCCGGTCTGGTGACCGGCGCTCCCAGGGCTGGCGCTCCCACGGGAACGATGCGGTCCACCTTGCAGCTGGGCCTCGGCCACGATGGTTTGCAGGGAGCCGTTCCGCCAGCCTTGGCGGCAGTTCAAGTCGACTGCCATCTAATTGGGATGCCGACTCCCCGGAAAAAATCCCGCTTGCCCGCTCACCCGTTCCGACTTATACACTTGCTTCAGTCGCTCGCGAAGCAGGGTCATGTGCCCCGCCGCCGCGCTTTATGCGATGATTTCGGGCCTCAGCGCCACCTGATGATTTTATTGGAATGCCAAGGTATGAGAAGTTTGCCAGCCGTTCATTGTGAACGGCTAGCGTCATTGGGCCACGTATGATCGATCTGGATCCGGGCCAGCATTCCACTTACCCCTTCGCAGGCGAAGGCGCGGATTTCCCGTGCCTGCCCGCGTCGCACTGAACCCCAAGGAGGACAAAGCCATCGCCAAGCCATCAAAAGGTAACTTCAAGGGTCGTCAGCAGCGCGATATGACGCGCGTGAACGACCGTATCCGCGCGCCCAAGGTGCGTGTCGTGCTTTTCAACGGAGACCAGATGGGAGTCATGAGCTCCCGCGAGGCGCTCGAAAAGGCGAAGATGATCGGGCTCGACCTGGTCGAAATCGCCCCGAACGCCGATCCGCCGGTCTGTCGCATCGTGGACTACGGCAAGTACAAGTACGAGCAGTCCAAGCTGAAGAAGCAGAAGTCGAAGAGCTCCACCCGCATGAAGGAAGTGAAATTCCGCGTGGGCACGGGCACGCATGACTACAACATCAAGATGGGCCGGGCCGAGGGCTTCCTCGATACGGGCCACAAGGTGCGCATGGTCCTGCAATTCCGCGGTCGTGAGAACGCCCACAAGGAACTCGGCTTCGTGATGATGAAGCGCATCATCGAGGACCTCAAGCAGATCGCCCACGTGGACCAGGAGCCGCGCCTGAACGGTCGTGCCGTCGGCATGACCCTCTCGCCGCTCCCGGAGCACCAGCGGAAGCGGAGATTCCACCTCTTCCACGGCGAGCTGATGGAGGAAGACGACTTCGAGGAAGACGAAGAAGGCTTCGACGAGGAAGTCGGCAACGAAGGCCTCACCGAGGAGGAATCCAAGGCGCAGGACGCCAAGGAGGAAGCCGCGGCAGCGAAGGAAGAAGTCACGGCCGAGAAGGAGTGATCTGATTCATTCCGGTTCAGTGGCTATCAGGCTTTGGCTATTCGACATCGACGGCACCCTGGTGGATACCGGTGGTGCCGGGATGCGGGCCCTGCAGCAGGCCGCCGAGGAGTGCTTCGGCGGCAGCGGGCCCGCGCTGGATCTGGCCGGCAGCACCGACCTCGGCGTGCTGGCCGGCATCCTCGCCCACTTTGACCGGGCCCACGGGCCGGAGGAGGAGGCGTGCTTTTTCGCCAGCTACCTCCGTCATCTGGAGGGGAATCTGGAGCGCGGCGGCTATGATGGCCGCGTGCTGCCGGGTGCGGCGGAGCTATTGGAAAGGCTGGCCGGCATCCGGGAGGTGACCGTCGGCCTGCTGACCGGGAATATCGCCGGTGGAGCTGCGGCAAAGATGCGGCACTACGGGCTGGATGCCCACTTCGCCTTTGGCGCCTACGGCTGCGACCACGCGGACCGGAATCTGCTCGGCCCGGTGGCCCTGCAGCGGGCCGCCGCCCATGCGGGCCGGGATTTCACGGCGGAGGAGACGCTTGTCATCGGCGACACGCCAAAGGACATCGCCTGCGCGCGCGCCATCGGTGCGCGCTGCCTTGCCGTCGCCACCGGCCACTTCACCGCCGCCCAGCTCCGCGAATACGGTGCGGACGTGGTGGTGGAAAGCCTGGCCGATCCCGTGGTGCTGGCGACCTTTCTGGAGGAGTAGGTTGCGGCGGGGAGAGGCCTGTTAGAGCGCACGACATTCGCGCGGCGCGACCGATTGCCCATTCGGAGCATTCATGATCGGTCAGCGTTTCCACGGGTGCGTGGGAATACGCGGATCGCGCTGCGGCGGCAATCCCGGTCCGCGGGATGCTTCCTTCCCGGGCCTCGCCGCTGCCCGGAAAAGGGTTGCCCGTCACGCCCCGCGCGGCTACCCGCCGGGCCGCAAACATTTCACCAACCAATCCCCAACATCATGTCCGTCCTCGTAGGAAAGAAAGCCCCCTCCTTCACCGCCAAGGCCGTCGCCGGCTCGACCATCATCGAGGAATTCTCCCTCGATCAATTCCTCGGTGAGAAGTACGTGATCTTCTTCTTCTACCCGAAGGACTTCACCTTCGTCTGCCCGACGGAGCTGCACCGCTTCCAGGAAGAGCTGGCCGAGTTCGAGTCGCGGAACGTGGCGGTGGTCGGTTGCTCGACCGACTCGGAATTCTCCCACTGGGCCTGGCTCCAGACGCCGAAGGCAAAGGGCGGCATCGAGGGCGTGACCTACCCGCTCGTGGCCGATGTGAACAAGACCATCTCGGACGCCTATGACGTCCTCGCCGGCGACTACGACTTCGACGAGAACGGCTCGCTCACGGTGCGCGGCGAACTCGTCGCCTACCGCGGCCTCTTCCTCATCGACAAGGAGGGCATCGTCCGCCACCAGGTCATCAATGACATGCCGCTCGGCCGCTCGATTCGCGAGGCGCTGCGCGTGGTGGATGCTCTGCAGCACTTCGAGCAATTCGGCGAAGTCTGCCCGATGGACTGGACCCGCGGCGACAAGGCGATGAAGCCGGACCACGAGGGAGTCTCCGGTTACCTTGCGAACTGAGTTCCGCACATTTGTCCGGCCCGATCTAACAAGGCCGAACTGATTTATCCACCGGCCGCGCATGCAAGTGCGCGGCCGGTTTTATTTCCCAGGGTGGGCAAGAGTAGGAGCGGTCTACCCGAATAAGCGTTCTGGACCGTTGCCCCGCATGGCTTTGGGTGAGCTTTAAAGCCGAGGTAAAACCTTGAAGCCGCCTTCAGCACCGAAGCCCGCTGGGGCCACAATACAGCCTCGCGCCGCACGCCGGAGCGTGCGGCTCACAATTCCTCACCAATCAGCACTCCCAACCCGGATCCCGCCGGATCAGAGCCGGCGCTCCTTGATCTCCGCGGTGATCTCCGCGATGAATTCCGCCACAGGCTTGGCGCCGAGGTCGTCCTTGTCGCGGTGGCGGACGGAGACGGTGCCTTCCTCCACTTCCTTCGCGCCGAGCACGAGCATGTAGGGGATGCGCTCCAAGCGGGCGTTCCGGATCTTCGCGCCCACCTTGTCGGACGAGCTGTCGAGCGAGACGCGCACGCCGGCTTCGGCGAGCTGGGTCGTCAGCGCCTCGGCCTCGGTCAGGAATTTGTCCGAGATCGGCAGCACGCGCACCTGCTCCGGCGCGAGCCAGGCGGGGAACTTACCCTCGAAGTGCTCGATCAGCAGGCCGGTGAAGCGCTCCAGCGAGCCGAAGGGCGCGCGGTGGATCATCACCGGGCGGTGCGTGGTATTGTCCGCACCGATGTAGCTGAGATTGAAGCGCTCCGGCAGCACGTAGTCCACCTGCACGGTGCCGAGCTGCCAATCCCGGCCGATGACGTCCTTCACCACGAAGTCGATCTTCGGCCCGTAGAAGGCAGCCTCGCCCGCTTCCTCGGTGTAGGGCACGTCCAGCGTGGACGCGGCCTGGCGGCAGGCCGCCTCGGCCAGGTCCCACTTCGCCGGGTCGCCCGTGAACTTGCTATCGTCCGGGTCGCGCAGGCCCACGCGCACGCGGTAGTCCGTCATGCCCAGCGTGGTCAGCACCGTCTTCACCAGGCTCAGGCAGCCGATCAGCTCCTGCGCGATCTGGTCCGGCGTGCAGAAAAGGTGCGCATCATCCTGCGTGAAGCCACGGACGCGCGTCATGCCGCCCAGCTCGCCGGATTGCTCCCAGCGGTAAACCGTGCCGAATTCCGCGAGGCGCACCGGCAGATCCCGGTACGAACGGTGCTCGCTGGCGAAGATCTTGATGTGGTGCGGGCAATTCATCGGCTTCAGCATGTAGCCCTCGTAGGTGCCGTCGCTGAGGCCATTGATGAGCTGCGCGCAGGTCGTGTCCTCGTCCGCCAGCTTTTCCAGCACGTCGCGCTCCGGGATGGCCGGGTACTGGCTCTCCTGATAGTAGGGGAAGTGGCCGGAGGTGCGGTAGAGGTCCAGCTTGCCGATGTGCGGGGTGAAGACCTGCGAGTAGCCCTGCTTGTCCAGCTCCGCGGTGATGAAGTCCTGCAGCGCCCGGCGGACCAGCGCGCCCTTCGGCTTCCAGAGGATGAGGCCCTGGCCGACCGCTTCGTCGATGTGGAAGAGGTGCAGCTCCCGGCCCAGGCGGCGGTGGTCGCGCTTCTTCGCCTCCTCCAGGCGCACGAGGTGCTGCTCCAGCAGCTCCTTCGATTCGAAAGCCGTGCCGTAGAGGCGCTGGAGCTGGCCCTTCGACTCATCGCCCATGTAAAAGGACGAGGAGACCGACATCAGCTTCACGTTCTTGCACTTGCCCGAGTAGCCGACGTGCGGGCCGGCGCAGAGGTCGATGAATTCGCCATTCTGGTAGCAGGAGATCTCCTCGCCTTCCGGGATCTTGTCGATCAGGTCCAGCTTGAAGCGGCTCGCATTCCCCGGGCGCTCGGACAGGCCGCCGAGGCGACCGCTTTCCGCCATCGCCTTTGCCTCCTCCCGGGAAATCACCTTACGCTCGAATTTCTGGTTCTCCTTCGAGATCTTCTTCATCTCCGCCTCGATCTTCTCGAAGTCGTCCGGCGTGATGCGGTGCTTCATCTCGAAGTCGTAGTAGAAGCCGCTCTCGATCGGCGGGCCGTAGGCGAACTGGGCGTCCGGCCAGATGCGCAGGATGGCGGTGGCCATCACGTGGGCGCAGGAGTGGCGCAGGCGCTCCAGATCCGTCATTTGGGCGCGTTCTTCGAGAGTCTTCCGTTCGGACATGGGGCGGGGAGATTGGCCGGGGCGGCGGCTTTTTCAATGCCGGATTCGGTCCGTTTCCGTTGCGTCCACCCCGGCGAGTCCATTCGCATCCCAAGGGGGCGGCACCAGATATGGACCGGAAATCGGACGCGCTCCCGTTGGCCAGGTCGCTTTTGGAAAGCCCCGCTCGGTCGATGAGGGGAAGTCTTCAGGCCGTCGCCTTCCGCTTTTTCGCAGGCTTCGGATCAATCCCCGGGCTGTGGTAGGGCTCCTTGTCCAATACCCTGAATCGGCTGGTTCGGGCCTTCGCGACAGAAGCCGGAAGCTTGTCGGAAGCGTCCACCAGGAAAGCCATCAGGTTGAATCCGGCTTCCGCGAAGAACCTCTCGACGTTATGGGAAAAGTCGGAGTCTTCCTCATTCTCACAAGCAAGGGCGGCGAGCCTCTCCAGATCATGCTTCATCGCAAACGCGTGGCTTTTCACGCTCTGGACCAAGCTCATCGGCGCGCCGATCTGGATGGTCATCGGGGAGTCGAGAGCTTCGGAGTAACGCGCGATTTCGCCTAGCGTCACGTCGCAGTCCATCGACGCCTCGAACTTCGAAACGGCGCTTTGAGTGATCCCCATGGCTGCGGCCACGTCCTTTTGCGTCAGGCCGGCTTTGATCCGCTTTGAGACCAAGGTGCGGACAATCGACGAGCCTTTGAGAAGTTCGTCGAATTCCGAGATCGCCTCGGGTTTCCCATGCTTCTTCAGCAGATCGGAAACGGAATTGAATTTCGTGCTCATGTTGTCGGATCAATCTTCCTGTTCGGACTCCTGCAAAATTCTCTCAACTTCCTTGGAGGCAAATCTGATGTCCCTCGCTTGCTCCCGCTCTCCCTTTCCTCCCACACACAATAAATGAAGGGTGTGTGATTTCAAATTGGAATACGTGTAGGCCCGGACTTCCTTCATTTTGGGGCGCTTCGTTCCATCCGGATAAGCGCCGCCGCGCTGGTCAACGGCTCTGATTCCCTTGGGTTCCTGATGAAGGAATCCCAATTGGACGTGAATGGGGTTTTTGCATTGGTTCAGGGCATCCTGATAGACCTGCAAATTGAATGAGATGGCAGCTTGCTCATTCGGGCCAAGCTTTTCGAAGTCGCGCAAAAATTGCTCTGTCGCGTCGAGTGTCCAACTCATCGGATGGGGGCGGATGAGCTTCGGGGATATTCCTGTTTGGAATTCAGGTCAATGACTTTGCCGCCGCTTCTTCAGAAATCCGACACCGCATCCACTCCCACGGAGCCGCGGAAGGAGGAGCCGTGGTTTTCCTCGCTCCCGCCGGAGAGGCGGCGGACGCGGTCGTCCTGCAGCTTGCGCTCTTCCTCGCGGTTGGCGGAGGTGGGGCCGAGGTTGAGCACGGCGGCCGAGTGCTCCCCGCTGTCGAGCGGATCGGCGGTGCCGATGGGGGTGCAGCAGGGCAGGGCGAGAGCGATGAGCGCGAGCCCGGGCGCCAGGCTTGGGGAATGGGCGGGCATTTCCTGCTGATTCGTCGGCGGGTGTGACATCGGTGAAGATCCCGTCACTTCGGCTGTTCGCGGCGGGCGGCGGGGTCGGCTTCCTTGGCGCGGCCGCGGTTCCAGAGGCCGTCCTTCCAGCTTGCGGAGAGGGCGGGGCATCCGGCCAAGGCGCGCGCGGCATCCGGGCCGCCCTCGCGCTGGTGCATGATGCGGTTGCAGCGGGCGAGCGTCCACTCCGGGTGCGGGCGCTCTTGGAGCTGGAAGGCGTCCCCGGCGGCCACCTCGCCGTGGCGCAGCACGCGGAAGTAGAATCCGGTGCGGCCATTCCGCTCCACCTGCACGGCGAGGTCCTTCACGTGCCAGCGGCGCGCGAGCTTCCAGCACGGCTGCCGCGGCTGGGAGACCTGGACGATGGCGGTGCCGATGGCGAAGGTGTCGCCGATGCAGACCTCCTCCTCCACCAGCCCGCGGGTGGTGAGATTTTCGCCGAAGGCTCCGGTGGGCAGGCCCTCCAGGTCCTCGATCGTATTCCAGTGCGCGTAGTGCTCGGAGGGATAGACGCAGACGGCCTTGTCCACGCCGCCGTGGACGCGCGTGTCCGCCACCTCGTCCCCGCGGAAGCCGAGGTAGCCCAGCCACTGCGGGCCCTCGTGCGCCACCTTGTAGAAGCCGGTGCGCCAGTCCTTGTCCCACCACTCGCCGCTGCCGCCGCCTGGCACGTCCGTGGCGGGGCCGTAGTGCAGCGCGAGCACGTCCATGGTCGCGGGGGATGTCATGGGAATGGCGGTGGCGGTCGTGGTCATGGGGCAGCCTCCTCTCCGGCGGCGTAGTGGGTGTCGAGCTCGCGGAGCTGCTCGATGATGCCGGCGAGCCTCTGCCCGCGCGGCGAGAGATCGTATTCCACCCGGGCGGGCAGGCCGGGATACTCCGTGCGCTCAGCCAGCCCGTGCTCCAGCAGCTTCTTCAGCCGCTCCGCCAGCACCTTCGCCGAGATGCCGGGGATGAAGCGCTCCAGCGCCCCGGGGCGCTTCACGCCGCGCGCGATGGCCGCCACCACGGCCACGGCCCACTTGCAGCCCACCACCTCCTCCAGGCTCCGGTAGCGGTTCCGGTCGTCCAGCGAGAGATAGGCAGGGGCGGTCCTCACCGGGGCATCCTGCGGCATGTCGGCCGGGGGTGTCACCCGGGCACTTTCCGGTGGGGTCCCTCCCGAATCCTGCCCGATTTCCCGATTCATCGCGGGTGCTTTCCTACGTCACGGCAACCCGCCGCATCAAACGCAAAACCAACCGAACCAACAACCAACCAATCGAAGCGATGAAACAACACGCCACCTTCTACCACGCCGGCTGCCCCGTCTGTGTCGATGCCGAGCAATCCCTGGCCGCCTCGCTGGACCCCGCTCGCTTCGACGTGGAAATCGTCCACCTCGGCGAGTCCCCCGGCCGCCTGGGCGAGGCCGAGCAGGCCGGTGTGAAAAGCGTCCCCGCCATCGTGCTCGGCGGGTCCGTCTATCACATCAATCACGGAGCCGACCTCAGCGCGCTGAAGTGAGTGCAGTGAGCCCATGACATGACAGGATAGCGTGGAGTCCTCCGGCGAGCGGGTGCTTTCCGGAGGACTCCCGCGCGCTCACTCGGACCCGCTCTCAAATCCGCCCTCGTCCGTCACGCTGATCCGGTCGATATCGATCCGGGCTCCCATCCACCCGCCGAGATCGAAGGCATCTGCCTCCACGGTGGCGTGATCGCGCCAGGTATCGAGGCTCGTGTATTCACCGCGGAAAACCAACATCGCAGAGCCATCGGGCAGGGGCTCCATCTGCGGCGCTTCCCCACGGTAGAAGCGGATTTTCCCATGGGGATCGTGCACCACCCGGGTGACTTCGGGGAAGCGGAACTCCAGCCTCGTCGCCCTTTCTCCCCCTGCCACCCTCGGTAGCGGGCGCACCGGGTCCGACAGCAGCGGGAGCGTGGCCTCATTCCCGGCGATGGTGATGACGGCTGTAGAGAGCGATGCCGTTGCGATGAAAAGCCCGCGCACCGGTGCCCGCATGCCATATCTGCCCATCACCCCGCGGATGAGTATCGGAAGGGTAAGGAGGAGGGGCAGCGGCAGCACGGCGATCAGGAGGGCACCGACGATCATCCCCCGCATCGCGATCATCATGCCCAGTATCCCCGTGACGGCCATCAGGGGCGGGAGCGCCAGGCTGGCCTGCGCCATCGGGGTCATCGGCGTCCGTTTCATGAAGAGGGGATCTGGAGTGGCATGGCGGGCACCTTGATGAAAGAAGGGTGAATTTTCCGGCGGGCTCCCCTCATTTCCCGGCCCGCGGGGCTCATCGCGTCGTATCATCACTTGGCACTTGGAAGTTTCCCCGGGTCGCCTCACCTTCCGCCGCGTGCGACGTGGCCAGCAGAGTGATGTATTGAAGATCCTTGCCTATGTGGCCGCCACCCTCGTCCTCGCCGCGATCATTTCCCCGTGGCTCTATCAGCTCGGGAAGGGCCTGGCGGAGGTCACTGCGGACAAGCAGACGAACAAGGCAATCGACGCCCTGGCCAAGGCGGCGGGCCGTGCCGAATTCCCGCGCTTCTTCGACCGCGCGATGATGCTCTCCGCTCTGGTGCTCATCTTCCCGCTCACCGCCTGGCTGCGTCTCGGTCGTGCGCCCGGCAGCTACCGGGATACGCCTTGGTCGCTGCGCCTGCCGGACAATGTGATCTCGTCCGATCTCGGCCAGCCGCTCCGGCGGAATCCGCAGGGCTGGCTACAATTCGGCACCGGCTTCATCATCGCCGCCGGGCTGCTGCTGCTCTCGGGCTGGCTCATGCTGCAGGCCGGCTGCTTCATGTGGAAGGACGCCGAGGCTTCCACCCGCGGCGCGGCGAATCTTTTCCAGCAGCCCATCGACTGGGCGAAGTCCTTCAAGAAAGTGGTCCCCGGCGCTCTGATCGTCTCGCTCATCGAGGAGGTCCTCTTCCGCGGCGTGCTGCTCGGCATCTTCCTGCGAGCCATGCGGGCAACGCCCGCGGTCATCGCCCTCTCGCTGCTTTTCGCCTTCGTCCACTTCCTGGAGCCCTCGCCCTATGTGCGGGTGCCGGATCCGGAGTCGTCCTCGGCGGGCTTTTACCTGCTCGGCCAGATCTTCGCCCGCTTCGCGAATCCTCTGGAGCTGGTCTCCGGCCTCACGGTGCTCTTCGCCGTCGGTCTGGTGCTCGCCTACGCCCGCATCCGCACCGCCTCGCTGTGGCTGCCCATAGGCCTGCACTTCGGCTGGGTGGTCGGCTTTGGCATCTTCAAGTCCGCCACCTGGGCGGTCGGCGGCCTGCCGGAGATCACCCGCTGGTTCGTCGGCACCACCCTGCGCGAGGGCCTCCTGCCGCTGTCCGTGGTGGCTGTCACCGGCGTGCTGGTCCACATCATGACCCGCGTGCCGGAACCGCCCGCGAGCTATCGCAGCTAGCCGGATAGGAAAAGCTCACCCGCCATGGGCACGCCGCATATCGTCAGCAGCGCCGCATGGCGAGGGTGGGGGAGGCGGGTGCTGGACATGGTCTATCCCGGCCGCTGCCACCACTGCGCCGCCGGCTTGCCCGCCGGTCGCTCGCTCTGCGATGCCTGCGCGGCCGAGCTGCCCTCCCTGCGCGAGCCCTTTTGCCTGAAGTGCGGCGAGGAATTCGAAGGCCACGCGGCGTCCCTCGACGATTGCCCGAACTGCCGCGGGGAAAAGCTCGCCTTCGACTTCGCCCGGCCCGCCTTGCCCCATCACCCGCGCCTGCTGGAAATGATCCACGGGCTGAAATACGGTCGCCACATCGAACTGGGGGAAGAGCTCGCCCGCCTCGCCGCCCGCTCCTTCCAGGACGATCCCCGGCTCTCCCCCGCGCTCGCGGAGCGCTGGCCGCTCGTCCCCGTGCCGCTCCACCGGCGGCGGCTGCTCTGGCGACACTTCAATCAGGCCGAGGAAATCGCCCGCCCGCTCGCCGCGCTTACCGGCCTGCCGATGTGCCGCGCCATCGCCCGCACCCGCCCGACCGACAGCCAGACCAGCCTGACGCGCGCCCAGCGGCTGCAGAATCTCCGCGGGGCCTTCGACCTCTCCCGGGAGGGTGGCCGCAGCCTCGCCGCTGGAGTGCCGTCCGGCGCGATCATCGTGGACGATGTTTTCACCACCGGGGCCACCACCAGCGAGTGCGCCCGCGTTTTGAGGAAGGCGGGCATTCAAAAGGTGGTTGTCGTCACCGTCATGCGCGGCTAGCGTCGCCGCCTCCCGCACGGCAGCGAGCCGGGCGAAAGCCGCCAGCAAGAAAGAACGAATCTCCATGGGCATCTTCAACAAGCCACCTCTCCGCGGCGCACGCGGTCGCGACAGCATGCCCGAGGGCCTCTGGACGAAGTGCCCGGACTGCGGGGCCATGCTTCACACGCTGGAGCTGAAGCAGTTTCACCAGACCTGCCACCACTGCGGCCACCACTTCCGCATGGATGCCATGGACCGCATCGCCCTGCTCGCCGACGAGGGCACCTTCGAGGAAACCGACCAGGATCTCGTCTCCGCAAACCCGCTCGGCTTCGCGAACTACCGCGAGAAGATCGAGGGCATGCGCGCGAAGACCGGCATGAATGACGCCGTCGTCACCGGCCGCCTTGCCATCGGTGGCCAGCCCGCCGTCATCGCCGTCATGGATTTCAAGTTCTTCGCCGGGTCCATGGGCTCCGTCGTCGGGGAAAAGATCACCCGCGCCATCGAGCTGGCCATCGTGGAAAAGCGCGGCGTCATCATCGTCTCCGCCTCCTCCGGCGCCCGCATGCAGGAGGGCATGCTCTCGCTCATGCAGATGGCGAAGACCTGTGGCGCGCTCGCCCGTCTCTCCGAGGCCGGCCTGCCCTACATCTCCCTGCTCACCGACCCCACCACGGGCGGTGTCACCGCGTCCTTCGCCACCATCGGCGACATCAATCTCGCCGAGCCGAAGTGCATGATCGGCTTCGCCGGCCCGCGCGTCGTGAAGGAAACGACCCACCAGAACCTGCCTCCCGGCTTCCAGACCGCCGAGTTCATGCTCGATCACGGCCTCGTGGACGCCATCGTCCCGCGGGACAAGCTGCGCGACAAGCTCGCCCAGCTCCTGTCCTTCATGATGCCCGCCGCCTGATGGCGGGGGAGTGGACGGCGGCTGCTCTGCGTGGTAGAGGTTTCCCATGAGCGAAAAGCCGCAGGCCCTGTTGGATGCCGTGCTGTCCCTCGACCCCGAGGCCCGGCGCTGGTTGGCAGAGGCCTTGTGGGAAAGCTTTGATGATGACGAAGCGGTTCTGCAAGAACTGGACACCCGTTGGAACTCCTTGGGAGAGAATCCTGATTCTTGGGTCAGCCATGACGAGGTGGTGAAGCTCTTGAAGCGGAGATGATTTACTCTCAGGGCCAAGGGCCCGGCCATCCCTCAGCCCGGGCCATCGGCCCGGGTATGGATCGCCGCACCGTCGGCGGCCTAAAGGGCCGCGATAGGGGAAGTCGCCGCCTCACCATTCACGTCGCTTCCCACCCCGGCGATGCCTCTTCTCTCCATCGGCACTTATCGCCCCCATAGGTGATCCCTCGCCCCTCGTTCCGCCAATCGGCCTACCTCTTCGCCTAGGATCATGATTTCGCTAAACCAAACGGCCTCACGGGACCGTTATTGAGCCATCACCAGATCCATGAAGTTCCGTCCCCTGATTCTACTGCCCTTGGCAGCCGCCCCATTGCTCGCAGACGTCCCGGAAGCCAAGGTCGAGACCGGGCACTCCGCGTCCGATGCCGGATTCAAGTTCGACTCCATCCTCCCTCCGGCCACGAATGACGCCGCCACCGGCGCGAAATTCACCGTCGTCTCCGGCACCATGGACCCGAATTCCGGCGGCCTCGCCGTGCTGAATGACGGCAAGATCCCGAGCGGCGACGACGAGCCGCGCGCCAATTTCTTCTTCGCAGGCCAGGGCGGCCGTCTCGCCCTCGACCTCGGCAAGGACGTCGATATCGCCTCGCTCGCCACCTACTCGTGGCACAGCGGCGAGCGCTCCGCGCAGAACTACAAGCTTTACGCCGCAGCCGGTGACGCGAAGGCCCCCGCCGCAGGCGAGGACCCGGCCACCGTCGGCTGGGTGGAAGTCGCCACCGTCCAGACGCCCGCCGACCGCACCGGCCAGCACGGCGTGACCATCTCCTCGAAGAAGGAAGGCGCGCTCGGCAAGTACCGCCACCTCCTCTTCGACATCAAGCCGAACCAGGACCCGCGCGGCTTCGGCAATACCTTCTTCAGCGAGATCGACGTCGTCGAAGCCGGCGGCCCCGAGCTCACCCGCTACAAGGCCCCGGAGAAGCAGCTCACCACCTTCGAGACCGAAGGCGGCGAGTTCAAGATCATCCTCGACTCCACCGCCAGCCCGGACCTCCTGCCATGGTTCAAGGAAAAGGCCATCCCCGCCCTGCAGGAGTGGTACCCGAAGGTCGCCCACCTCATCGTCATCCCGGGCAAGACCCCTGAAGCGCCGAAGACCTTCCGCATCGAGCTCCGCGAAGGCCAGATCATCCCCGGCCGCGATGGCATCCCGGGCTACGCCAGCGGCGAGCAGATCGTCGTCAGCTCGAAGTTCATGCGCGACCAGAAGGACGGCGAGGCCCTCGGCTGCCTGATCCACGAGATGGTCCACATCGTCCAGTTCGGCTCCGGCAAGCGCGCCGCCCGCGGCGTGCCGGTCTGGTTCTTCGAGGGCGCCACGGACTACATCCGCTGGTACCTCTTCGAGCCCGAGCGGAATGGCACCGTCATCCGCAATCCCGACGCGGTGAAGTACGACGACAGCTACCGCACCACCGCGAACTTCATGGAGTGGGTCATGCGCACCTACACCAAGGACCTCATCCAGAAGGCCCACATCGCCATCCATGAAGGCTACTCGAAGGACCTCTGGCAGACCTGGACCGGCAAGCCCGTCGAGGAGCTGGAAAAGGAGTGGAAGGAAGACCTCCGCAAGCGCCTCGAGAAGAAGTGATCTGATTTGATCCATCGGGCCACCGGATTCCCGGCCTGACCGACAAGGCATCTGACATCTCCAGCCCGGCGGGAAGCGCACCCAGCGCCAGTCCCGCCGGGCTTTTTGTTTCCCCGCGCTCCTCTCCCTCCTCACCCACCATCCATAGTCGTAGTGCTGACACCACGGGGGCCACGGATGAGGCCTGCCATCAGAAGCTCCGGTTTTCAGGACCAAAGGTCCGGCCATCCCTCAGCCCCGGCCATCGGCCGGGGTTGGCTGATCGACACAGGTCGGCGGCCTGAAGGGCCGCGATAGGATGCAGGTGGAGACCAATCAAACGAGTGCGGTCCGTGACCCGCACAACGCGCTGAGGAGCGTCGACATTCTGTCGACGCCACGATCTCGCTGTGCTAAAAATTCTCCATGAGCGAAAAGCCGCAGGCCCTTCTGGAGAAGGCGTTGGCCCTTGATCCTGAGGATCGCCGCTGGTTGGCGGAAGCCTTGTTCGAAAGCTTTTCAGAAGATGAATCCGACGAGGAAGGCATCCGGATCGCCGAAGAAAGGCTGGCAGAAGTCGAGCGGGGTGAAGCCCGGATGGTTCCGTGGGAGGATGCGATGCGGATGCTCGGGCGATGATTCAAGTGCGTCTCCATGAAGGAGCAATCCGCGATCTTCGCGAGATTCTGGATCAACTGTCGAACGATTCGGAGAGGGCGGTGGAGCAGTTTTATGTCGAACTCGATGCTGCCGCAGAATTTATCACGCGGCATCCCGGGGCAGGGCATCCTTGTAGACGCTTCAGACGCTGGAATTTCAGGAAGTTTCCCTACCACTTGATCTACATAGCGCCCGATGGTCGCGGGGAGACTTGGATCATGGCGGTGCGTCATGATCGCCGCCATCCGGGCTACGGCATGAGACGCCGCGTCCCCGATCCACGGATATTGTGACGCGCGGCAAGTTCGGTTTGAATGTTCAGGGGTGGCTGGAGTTTGCTTTTCCCGTTCCCACGCCCCACCGTGACCTACCCTGAATCCATCGACTGGCTCTTCTCGACGCAGATGTTCGGCATCAAGCTCGGGCTCGATGGGCCGCGGCGCTTGCTGAAGGAATACCTCGCCTATCCCGCCCATGGCGTGAAGGTCATCCACGTCGCCGGGACGAATGGCAAGGGCAGCACCTGCGCGATGATCGACTCGGTCGCCCGCGCCGGGGGCCATCGCTGCGGCCTCTTCACCTCGCCGCACCTCATCGACTACCGCGAGCGCATCCGCGTCTCCGGAGTGGAGATCCCGGAGGATGCCTGCGCGGACATGCTCACGGAGCTGCGCGCGCTGTGCGAGACGCTGGACCCGCACCCGACCTTCTTCGAGATCACCCTGGCGCTCGCCATGCGCTGGTTCCGCCAGTGCGAGTGCGAGATCATCGTGCTCGAGACCGGCATGGGCGGCCGCCTCGACGCCACCACCGCCGTGCCCGCGGATGTCTGCGCAATCACCCCCGTGGGGCTGGATCACATGCAGTGGCTCGGCGATACCGTGGAGGCCATCGCCATGGAAAAGGCAGGCATCTTCGTCGAGGGAGCGCCCGCCCTCTCCGCCCCGCAGGAGCCCGGCGCGCGTCGGGTCTTGGAAAAGGAGGCAAACGAGCGCCGCTGCCCGCTCACCTTCATCGATGCCCCGCTGCAGGGCTACCCCATCGCCCTGCCCGGCCCGCACCAGCGGTGGAATGCCGCCCTCGCGCTGGAGTGCCTGCACGCCGCCGACCTGCGGCTCGACTACGAGGTAGTCATGCACGGCCTCTCTTCCGTCCGCTGGCCCGGCCGCTTCGAGCGCATCTCCCGTGCGGGCCGCGAGGTCATCCTCGATGGCGCGCACAATCCCCAGGGAGCCGCCGTGCTCGCCAGCACCTGGCAGGAGGAGTTTCCCGGGAAGAAAGCCACGCTCGTCTTCAGCGCCGTCGCGGCAAAGGACATCGGCGGCATCCTCTCCCTCGTCGCCCCGCTCGCCGCGGTCATCCATCTCTGCCCGGTCGATACCCCGCGGGCTGTCGCGCCCGAGGAGATCGCCGCCGTCCTGCCACCCGGCGCGCCCCCGCACGTCTGCCATCCCGGCTTCGAGGCTGCCATGGCCGCGGCGCTGGCCGAGACCGTAGATGGTGAAGTTGCAGGGGAGGGGGGGAAGCCGCGCCCCATCCTCATCGCGGGCTCGCTCTTCCTCGTCGGCGAGGCAAAGGCCTGGCTGGAAGGCGGCTCCTTCCAGGCCAGCACCCAGTAGATCAGATCACAGCACCCGTACGCAGCGAAGGAGGGCCACCCGGCCCTCCCTCTATGGATACTGACAATGCTATGGTGTGGTCCGCGCCGCCGTCACCGGCCCGCGGTCCTGTCTCACTGGAGAATGTAGGTCGTCTGCGTCACGTACGGGATGCGCTTCGTGAGCTTGAAGGTGAAGAAGCTCAACGACACCGCCGTCGGCTCGTTCGTCGTGGTGTTCTTGTGGACCGCGCCCGTGCTCGGGGAGGTATTCTTCTTCGGCTTGTTGAAGTAGGCATTCGCGCCGACCGAGCCGGACAGGAAGCCGAGCTTGAAGCCCGGGCCGGTGAGCTCGCCCTTCTTGCCGATCTTGAAGGTGACCTGCTGGCCCACGGTATAGGCCGGCACGCCCTTCGGCACCGGGGCCGTCGGGAGGACCGTCGTGCCCTGCGTGGCGGACGTCTGCGCGGTCGTCACGGTGAAGGTGAAGGTCTTGCCCGGAGTGAAGTCGCCGAAGATCTTCGGAGCCTTCGGCTTCGGTGCTGCTTCAGCCATGGGGAGGACGGCGGCGATGAGCGCGAGTGCGCTGACGATTAGCTTTTTCATAGGAGGAGATGGCCAGGAGTAGCCGAGGTGCTGTTAGGATTCTGATAGATGCGAATCAAGCGAAAATACGGCAGCGCTGACCTTCTCTTTCATCGTGCAAATTGCTGATATTCAGGGTTGTTTCTGATTTTCAGCAGCTTGGGAAATCAGAGGTGCGGTTGGATATTCAACTCGCTTTTGCAATTGTCTAACAGTCCGCTTCCCGGCATAGGTGAAATACCTATCTCTAGTTGGGAGTTCACCCCTTGCTCCTGCCCGTTTCACGGGCCTCACTGGTCCGTGAAGACCTCCCAGGCCGTGCGGATCGACTGCACCTCGGACGCCCGGTATTCCCGCTTCCCCTCAAAGGACCACACCACGCCCGGCCATGCGGGATCATCCTCCGTGCGGCCCACCACGTGGATGTGCATCTGGCGGACCTGGTTGCCGATGCAGGCCACGTTCAGCTTGTCCGGGTGGAAGTGGCTGGCGACGAAGTCGGAGACCTCGCGGATGACCACGACGACATCGCCGTAGGTCTCCGGGTCCAGCTCGTGCAGGTCCTCGATGCCCTCCTCCACCTGCGGCACGATGAGGATCCACGGGAAGATCGCGTTGTTCTTCAGCAGCACGCGGCAGCCGAGGAGTTCGCCCAGCTCGAAGCTGCCTGCCGCCAATCGCGGATGGAGGGTGAAGGACATGCCCACAGCGAAGCGCGATCCGCCCCGCCCCTGCAAGCACCGCGCGATCCTCCCCCGGGAGCGCCGGTCATCAGACCGGCCCGAATGGTCGCCGACTGCCGATGGAAACCCGTCGCCCCCGGGAAGCGGTGGTCTTTTGGAAAGACATGGGTGGACAACGAAACGAGCGAAATTGACGAAAGAAAGGCAGGGGAAATGGGATTGGGGGATTGAGAAATCAGGTGATTGGGTAATTGGGCGTTTGAGAGTTTGGGTGGCGAAAGAAAGACCAAGGGCATTTCAAATTTCGCCAATTTCGCTCGTTTCGTTGTCCCCTCCCTCTAACAGCATCGTCCGGGCTGCCCCCATACCCGCCGTAGTCGTGGTGGTGCCACCCCGGAAGCGACGGAAGCGACGATTGAGGTCCGCCGCCAGAAGCCCGGGTTTTCAGGACCAACGGTCCGGCCATTCCTCAGCCCCGGCCATCGGCCGGGGTTTGAGGATCAAGATGGATCGGCGGCCTGAAGGGCTGCGATAGGATGCAGGCCGGTCAGTCAAACAAACGCCGCAAGTGATCCCGACGCATTGCTTCCACGCGGTGGCATTCAGGTTGAGAATCGCCATCACGTATCGCGACCTTTCAGGCCGCCGTCTTCAGGGCAACCCGTTTCCCGGGCCGTTGGCCTGGGCTGAGGGATGGCCGGGCCTTTGGCCCTGAAGAGAAGGACGCTATTTGAGAAGGACCACCCTGCATCACCCGGGCCGGTCTAATGACCGGCGCTCCCAGGAAAACGCCCCTCAATCACCAATCCCCCAATCCCTCAATCTCCTCCGCCTTCATCCCCCTCCATTTTCATCGCCCCGCGCCAGTCCGTCCACTACACCCGCCGCGTGCCTGTCGTCCCATCCCGCTATCGTGCCCCGGCGTGGTTGCGGGGCGGGCACTTGCAGACCATCGTCCCCGCGCTTTTCCGGAAAGTCCCGCCGCTCGAGATGCGCCGCGAACGCCTTGAGCTCCCCGATGGCGATTTCCTCGACCTCGACTGGTCCACCCGCGGCAATGACCGCCTCGTCATCCTGTCTCACGGCCTCGAGGCGGATTCAAAGGCGACCTACATCCAGGGCATGGCCCGCGCGCTGCAGGCCCGCGGCTGGGACGTGCTCGCCTGGAACTACCGCGGGTGCAGCGGCGAATCGAACCGCCTGCTGAAATTCTACCACAGCGGCGCGTCCGATGACCTCGATCATGTCGTGCGCCACGCGCTCGCCGTCCACCGGGCGTCGCGCGTCGATCTCGTCGGCTTCAGCCTCGGGGGAAACATGACGCTGAAGTATCTCGGCGAGCGTGGGGATGCGCGCGACATCGACCCGCGCCTGCACCGCGCGGCCGCCTTCTCGGTGCCGTGCGATCTCGCGTGCTCGTCCGCCCGGCTTTCCTCCGCCATCAACCGCCACATCTACATGCGGCGCTTCCTCGTCTCGCTGCGGAGGAAGCTCGCCGAAAAGCGCCCGCGCTTCCCGGACCGCATCGACCTCCGCGGCGCGTGGAAGATCCGCGACTTCCGCGGCTTCGACGACCGCTACACCGCGCCGCTCCACGGCTTCGCCGATGCGGAGGACTACTGGAGACGTAGTAGTTCGCGGCCCTTTCTCCCGCGCATCGCCATCCCCGCGCTGCTCGTGAATGCGGCGAATGATCCCTTCCTCGGCCCCGGGTGCTTCCCCCGCGAGGAGGCGGAGGCCAGCGCGTGCTTCCACTTGGAGGTGCCGCAGGATGGCGGGCACTGCGGATTCCACGGCGGCGGCAGGGGAGGGGAGAGCTGGGCGGAGACCCGCGCGGCGGAGTTCCTCGCCGGCGAGTGATGCTTTGCCAATTCCGCCGCCGCATCGAAGCTATCCCCGTGACCCACGACCCCGATGCCGCCTGCCGCCGAGCGATGGGCTACCTGGAACTCGGCCTGCCGGAGGAAGCTCTCGCCGAGCTGGATGAAATCACCGCACCCGGCAGCCTCGCCCTGCATCTGCGCGTCGATGTCCTCTTCCGCCTCGGCGACTGGCCCGCCGCCGCCGCGATCTGCGTGCCCATGACCGAGCAGGAGCCCTCCGATCCCGGCTGGTGGATCCAAGCCGCCTACGCCCAACGCCGCGCCGCCTCCCTCCAGGAAGCCGAGATGATCCTCCGCGCCGGCCTCACCCGCCACCCGGCGAATGGCATGATGCTCTACAATCTCGCCTGCTACGCCTGCATGCAGGGCCGCACCGATGAAGCACGCGGCTACTTCCACCGCGCCACCGCCACTGATCCCGAGCAAATGCTGGAAATGGGCCTCATCGACCCCGACCTCGAGGCCATCCGCCCCTGGCTGCTGGAACTCCTCGCCGCCCATCGTACGCGCACGACCTCCGCATAACCCGCTTCCCGTAGCTGCACTGGTGACCATAGTCGCACTGGGCACAGTGCGGAAGCCGGCCCTGTAGCGGTTCCCACCCGTGGCTCGCGTGGTGTCCAGCAGAGGATGGAAATGCAGGCTTCTCAGGTAGCGTCCTTCTCTTCAGGGTCAAAGGCTTGGCCATCCCTCAGCCCGGGTCAGCGGCCCGGGGATCACGTTGCGCGGGCATGGCGGCCTGAAAGGTCGCGATACGTGATGGTGGGCCTCGGCCTGGAGGTCACAGGGTGGAGGCAACGCGTCGAGGTATCCTGCGTCGAGATCGGTTGCGGCGTTTGTTTGTCTAACCGGCCTGCATCGTATCGCGGCCCTTCAGGCCGCCGACCTGTGTCGATCAGCCAACCCCGGCCGATGGCTGGGGCTGAGGGATGGCCGGACCCTTGGTTCTCAAAGCCGGAGCTGCTGGCGGCGGACCTTACCCTTGGCTTCAGTGGTGACCACCCGTGGCTCCGCGTGGTGTTACCACCACGACTACCGAGAAAGAATCGGCTCCTAAACCCAGGATCGTCGGCTCTGGACCGGACCATTCAAAGAACCGCGTTGCCCGGGAATTTTTAAATCCAGAGGGAAAATCGGACCGCGGATTTGCAAGCCCTGCAACACCAGCACCCTGCAAAAATTGCTGCAATTTGATTAAGTTTCTTTAACTATTGGTGGAATCCCTTATTACCCCATTACCACCTGATACGACAGGTGGGGGCGGCGTGCCCGTCGCAAACAAAAATTGAACAGAATCAAGGCTCAGGTGGTCTCACGGGACCGCGATTTCGGAATTTCAAGAAATATCCGAATTTAAATGAACCTTGATTTTTAAAAATACCCTCCCCACTTACTTCACCCGGATGCTCGCCGCATTTCCAGGGATGTCCTTTGGTCTCGCCCTCCTGGCCCTCGTATTCGCGACGGGGCTTCCGCTCTTCTGCGCCTTCGTGGCAGTGGCGAATGTGCGGCGCTACCGGGTGAAGGCGCATCCCTGCGATGCCTATCAGGTGCCGCCGGACGTGCGGCGGAGGATGGCCCCGTGGGTGAATCGGCTGGGCCACTTCGGCTTCCGCCAGGCGCAGGTGTCGCGGCTCGAGAGCGCGGGCTATGCCGAGGCGCACCGCTGGATCCTGCTCAATGACGAGGAGAAGACCTACGCGACGCTGGAGCGCACGGTGCCGGTGAGCGGTGCGGGGGCGAGCGTGTCGCTGACATTTTTCACGGCGCAGCGGGATGGCACGCTGGTGGTGACGGCAGACCGCCGGATCACGCACCACCCGCCGGCATGGTGGCAAGATATCCAGCGGTTCTTCGGCACCGTGGCGTCGCAGTGGAAGCTCCACTACGCCCGGGTGCGCGGCCTCACGGAGCGCGTGCTGCCGCCGGTGGAGAAATTCGCCGGAATGCTGGAGGCGGACGAGGAGGCGCGCCACGAAGCCCAGGTGAAGGGAGGCGAATTCGTCCCCACGAAAAATGACCCGGACATCCTGCGGCTGCGCTACACGCGCCTGCCGTCCCGGGTGCTGCCGCTGCTGGCGGACTTTTTCTCCGGCCGCAGTTTCCGCTCGGCGACCCGTCGCGACGTGGCCGCCCCGGCGAAGGCGCGGGTGGACGAGGGGGAGCGTGTGGGCGGACCCATCGGCCTGTCGCTGAATCAAGCGGTGGAGCAGGATCTTGCGCGCTACCGGGCACTCATCGCCGTGCGCTCCAGCCCGCTCGATCACCTGCGCCGCATCGTCGTGGTGCTTGGCACCGTGGCGGCCTTCATCGCCATTTTTGGTCGGGACCAGCCCCTGCAGACGGCGCTGACGGTGCTGGTGCTGATGGCGCTGCACGAGGCCGGCCACTGGCTGCCGATGCGGTTCTTCCGCTACAAGGGCGTGCCGCCGGTCTTCATCCCCTTCACCGGGGCCACGGAGCGCGCGAGAAAGCTGCACGCGCCGGCTTGGCAGCAGCTCATGGTCCATCTGGGCGGCCCGCTGCCCGGCCTGGTCGCCGGCCTCTCGATGCTGGGCCACGGTTACTTCGAGCCGACGACGCCGCTGTGGCTGCTGGATGCGGCGGGCATGGCGGTGGCGCTGAATGCCCTGCACCTGCTGCCGGTGCTGCCGATGGACGGGGGCAAGGTAGTGGACCTGCTCGTCTTCCGCGACATGCCGATGCTACGGCCCTTTTTCACCGTCACCTCGTCGCTCACCACCTTCGCCGCAGCGGTGCTGCTGAAGTCCCGCGTGCTGCGTTACGTCGCCGCCGCCATGTTCGGCGGGGTGCTGTGGGACGTGAAGACGATCCAGGTGGTGCGCGGCGCGCGCAAGCTGCCATGGGCGGGCGAGATCAATGACGAGCCGGAGGCACTGCGCCGGATCTTCCGCGGCATGCGGGAGGAGGGCCAGGGTGCCTTCATCGGCAGCGAGGGCTGGCACAAGAAGATCGAGGCGCTGCTCATCGAGGTGATGCGCAAGCGGCCCATCTTCTTCACCCGGCTGGCCGGGGGCACCCTGCTGGCCGTGGCCTGCGCCGCGCCCGCGCTGCTGCTGGTGGGCGTGCTGCTCGGCCCGGTGCTCAGCGATACCGGCCGCGTGGTGCGGAATGCGGAGCATGTGCTGGAATTCCGCCGCACCTTCCCCCGCGAGACCCGCCAGCTCGGCACCGAGGACAAGGCCGCACTGGTAGCGCTGGCCACAGAGACGGAAGCCGGCAGGCCGCCGGTGAATGCCGACCCCATCCTGCGGAAGCAGGACACTCGCAATGCGGCCACCCACCTCCTCCCCGTGCTGGCGAAGCGGCTGGACCGCCTGGACTGGCAAAAGGCGAACATCGCCACCCGTACCAATCTCATCGACTCCCGTGCCCTGCCCGTCTGGGTGGAGGTGCAGTGCCAGCAGCTCGAGCGCAGCGCCGCCGCGGGGAACCGAGCCGACACGTTGGAGCGGGCGGAGGAAATGCTCATCATCCTCGGTGCGTCCGAGCCCGCCACCAGCCTGGAGCGGCGCGAGCAGCTCTCCGGCATCGAGCTCCGCGTGCTGTCCGTGATCGAACGCGAGGCCTCCGCCGGTCACCTGAAGGCGGCGGACATTGATCGCCTGGACACCCTGATTTCCGGTCGGAACGTCGCGCCAAACCCGGAGGTGGAGAGCCTGCTGCTGGTGGCCGCGTGGTCGGAGCGCAGCCAGCTCTCCGCCATCGCCGACGCCGCCGCGCAGGCCTCGCTGGACCCGCGCTTCTGGCGGGATCTCTATCCCCGGATCCGCGTCGTCCGCCGCCTGCTGGCGGAGAAGAATACCCCCGCTCTGCCCGCGTCCGTCGCGCTGGCCCGCCACTGGCGGAGCAGCCGCCGCGTGGGCGACCTGCCGCCGCAGATCGGCATGAGGGTCGCGGTGGAGCCGGGCGAGGCGAATCTCATCCTGAATTTCTGCGAAGATCACCGCCAGCTCTCGTGGCGGCGCATCGTCACCCTCAGCGCGCTGCGCCTGGAGGGCTTCCGCCAGAAGAAAGGCAGCTTCCCCGACCACTGGAAGCACAGCGTGCCCGGAGGCGCAGAGCTGCAACTCCGCATGAGCGGCGGCGCGGAACCCTACATCCGCCTGACCGACCGCACGGACCAGATCCAGAATTCCGTGCCCGGCTGGCTCATCCCGCCGACGCTGCCGCTGCCCACCATCAGCCCGCCGCTGGACTACGATTGCCCGCTCTATGGGACGCAGGCGTTGCCTGAGGTATCCTCACATTGATTGAGGTACCGCGCGCCCTGGGCGGAATGCCCGGGATCTCCCCGTCGCCGCCCGGCGCGCCGATGCGGGATGGATACTACTCGCGCACGCGCTCCAGATTTGCACCGAGCGCCTGGAGCTTTTCATCGATGTGCTCGTAGCCGCGGTCGATGTGATAGAGGCGGCGGATCTCGGTGCTGCCCTTTGCCGTCAGGGCGGCCAGGACGAGGGCGGCGGAGGCGCGCAGGTCGCTGGCCATCACCGGGGCGGCGCTGAGCTGGTCCACGCCCTTGATCACGGCCTTGCCGTCATTCACCTGGATGTCCGCGCCCATGCGCTTCAGCTCCGCGCAGTGCATGAAGCGCTGCGGGAAAATCGTGTCCACCACCATGCTCGTGCCCGGCGTGGTGGCAAAGAGCGCCGTCATCTGCGCCTGCATGTCCGTGGGGTAGCCGGGATACGGCTCCGTCACGATCTCCGCGGGCATCGGATTGTCCGCGCGGTGGATGGTGCAGGCATCGCCCACGTCATTGAAGTGCACCTGGTGGCCAGCCTTGCGCAGCGCCGCGGTCACGGCCGTGAGGTGCTCGTGGCGCAGGCGGCGCAGCGTGACGCCCTCCCCCGCGATGGCCGCGGCCACCATGAAGGTGCCGGCCTCGATGCGGTCCGGGATCACATTGTGCACCGTGCCCTTCAGCTTTTCCACGCCCTCGATCGTGATGACCGGCGTGCCGGCTCCAGTGATCTTCGCGCCCATGGAATTCAGGAAATCCGCCAGGTCCACCACCTCCGGCTCGCACGCCGCGGAGGTGATCGTGGTGATGCCCTCGGCCAGCGTCGCGGCCATCATCACATTGTCCGTGCCCAGCACGGTCGGGCCCATCGGGCCGCAGAGGTCGATCGTCGCGCCCTTCAGGCCGTCCGGAGCGGAGAGCACCACATTTCCCCCCTCGATCTCCGCCTTCGCGCCGAGGGCTTCCAAGCCGCGGACGTGCAGGTCCACCGGCCGGTCCCCGATGACGCAGCCGCCGGGCAGCGCCACCACGCAGCGGCGCTTCCGCGCCAGCAACGGGCCCATCACGCAGACGGACGCTCGCATGCGGCGCACGATCTCGTAGTCCGCGGTGTCCGAGATATCCGCCGCCGTCACCCGCACCGTACCGGAGAAGCGCTCCACATCCGCACCCAGCGCGCTGAGGATTTGCACCATGTAGTTCGTGTCCGAGACATCGGGCACGCGGCGGATCACGCAGTCCTCATCGGTCAGCAGCGTGGCGGCTAGGATCGGCAGCGAGGCGTTCTTCGACCCGGAGATCGTGATCGCGCCGTGAATCGGGGTGCCGCCGTGAACGATGAGCTTGTCCATTGAAGTGGTGAAAAGGGTGACCGGTGATCGATCAGTGATCCGTGGGGGAACCACCGCATCGCGCGATCGGGAAGCGGGGGATGCCGGAAAGGTCCTTGAGAGTCAAGACGCCGGTCAGGGAAGCCCGCTGCATCAAGCCCTCGACCTCGCGCGACTGGTCGATGCCGATTTCCAAGGCAAGCCAGCCGCCGGGAGCCAGCCGCGCCGCCGCCTCGGGGACGAAGCGCCGGATGAGATCCAGCCCGTCCGCCCCGCTGAAGAGCGCCAGCGCGGGATCGTGCGCCAGCTCCCTCGCCAGCGTCGGCCGGTCCACCTCCGGGACGTAGGGAAGATTTGCCACGATCAGGTCGTAGCCCGGCCCGCCGAGCTGGGGAGCGGTGAAGAGATCGCTTTCGACGAAGGTGACATTGGTCACTTCCAGCTCCGCCGCGTTTTCCCGGGCGAGCGCGAGAGCCTCCGGCGAGACGTCTGCGAGCGTGACATGCGAGCCGGGGGTGTCTGCCGCCAGCGTCAGGCCGAGCACGCCGCTGCCGCAGCCCATGTCGAGGATACGCGGATTGGGCGGGAGCTTTGCATTTTTCAGCAGCCACTCCGCCAGCTCCTCCGTCTCCGGGCGGGGGATCAGCGCGCGGGCGTCCGTTTTGAAGTCGCGGCGGTGAAAGGTGACGTAGCCGATGAGGTGCTGGATCGGCACGCCCTCGCCGCGCTTTTTCAGCAGGTCGCGCAGCGGGGCCAGATCGGTCTCCTCCAGTGGCTGGTCGAAGCGCAGGTAGAGATCCATGCGCGTGCACGCAAGCTGGTGGGCCACCAGCAGTTGCATGTTTCGCCGAGCGTCCTCGATGCCCTTTTTCGTCAGATAGGCGGTGCCCTTGTCGAGGGTCTCCAGAACGGTCGTCATGCGCGGGGGAAAGTCAGCGCGCCGGAAGCGGATGAGGCAAGGCAAAGTGGATTTTCGACGCAGGCAACGTGGCCGACGTAGTAGAATGGCTGCGCCATTCGGGCAGGGCGAGGCGTGAAGGGAAACCGCAACGTCGCCCCATCAGGCGGCCCGCACCCCGAACGTAGCAGAATGGCTTCGCCATTCGGGCTGGGCGAGGCGTGAAGGAAAATCGCCACGTCGCCCCATCAGGCGGCCCGCACCCCGAACGTAGCAGAATGGCTTCGCCATTCGGGCTGGGCGCGGCGTGACGGGAAATCGCCACGTCGCCCCATCAGGCGGCCCGCACCCCGCCGGAGCGACGCAGTCGCTCCGCTACGAAGCGCGAAGCGCGCCACGAAGAAAGTCCCCTCACCCCAAAGACCTCACCAACTCCGAGAAAAACACCGCGCCCTCTTCCAGCGCGGCAATCTCGATGAATTCATCGCACGTGTGCGCCTGGTCGATCGACCCGGGCCCCATGCACACCGATGCCAGCCCCGCATCGGATAAGTGCGCCGCATCCGAAAACCACGGTGCCCCCACCGGCCTCGACGCCGCGCGCACCTCCCGGATGCGCCCGATCCACGGGTGCGTCTCCGGCATTTCCATCGGCGGATTCTCCTTCGGCTTCACGATCTCCAGCGGCAATGCCAGCCGCGAGATCGTCTTCTCCAGCAGCGCCAGCGCCCCGCCCGCATCGCGCAGGGCCGGGGTGATGCGGATGTCGATCTCCGCCTCTGCCAGATCCGGCACGATATTCGGCCGCGAACCCGCGCGAAGCACGCCCACATTGATCGTCGAGCGGCCCAGCACGTCGTGCGTGTAGGTCGCCAGTTCCGCGGCCAGCTCGCGCTCCAGCACGTCCAGCGCGCGCGCCAGCTTCATCGCCGCATTGTCCCCGCGCTCCGGCTGCGAGGAATGCGCTGCCTTCCCCGTCGCCCGCAGCGTCGCCCATAGCGAGCCCTTCGTCGTATAGACGATGTCGAGCGAAGTCGGCTCGCCCACGATGGCGAAGGCGTAGTCATGCGCGTGGTGCCGCGCGAAATCCTTCGAGCCCCATTGGCCCGACTCCTCGCCCATGAAGGCCACGAAATCCACCGCCACCGGCAGATCCGCCAGCCTCGCCGCGTTTTCCTTCAGCCCCCATAGCATCGCCGCCATCGGGCCCTTCGTGTCCGAGGTGCCGCGGCCCCACACCCGGCCGTCACCGATCTCCCCGCCGAAGGGGTCGATGGTCATGCTGCCCACGCCCACCGTATCTAGGTGCGGGCCCAGCAGGATGCGCGGCCTGCCATCGCGCGGCGCGAAGCGGGCGATCAGATTCGGCCGGCCCGGCTTGATTTCCTCCAGCGCCACCTCCGCGCCCAGCGCGGCCAGCCAGCCGGACAGGAACTCCGCCAGCGCCGCCTCGCCCGTCTTGTCCGTGCCCGCCGGATTGTCCGGATTCACGGATGGGATGCGGACGAGCTGCTGGAGGAGATCGACGGGACCAGTCATGAGGGGATAGGAGGCCATCCAGCCGCCCACGTCCAACCCCGAACGCCCGGAAAGGCGAATGAGCGAATGAATAATCAGCGGGGGGAAGGGATCGCTCCTCTACCGGCTCCGTTGCTTCGAATTCTGGCGTGCCTTGAGTTGTGCCTCTTCCGCCGCTTCCACTTCCCGAAACTTCGCTTCTGCCT
Source organism: Luteolibacter flavescens (assembly GCF_025950085.1). Taxonomy (NCBI): domain Bacteria; kingdom Pseudomonadati; phylum Verrucomicrobiota; class Verrucomicrobiia; order Verrucomicrobiales; family Verrucomicrobiaceae; genus Neoluteolibacter; species Neoluteolibacter flavescens. The sequence continues at coordinate 215,312 of NZ_JAPDDS010000008.1, read as the reverse complement.
CGGCGCGGACCTCGGGCGGCAAGTCGAGCCGAGCCGCGAGATCCTGGAGGGCGACGAGGCTGGCATTCGGCCCGTCCAATGTCATGTTCGGCATCGAGAAATTCTGATCTCTATTGTTCCGAGTGGGAATTCCACGGACCGCCTGGAGAAACAGTGCGTCCCGGTCACCGGAAGGGGGCATTGCGGGAAGCGCTCCGAGTATGGGGATTTTCGAGGGCTCCATTTCCCTGCCCAAGATTCGGGTAGCAGTCAAAAAGACCAATCGATCTTCACCGTTCTTATTCAGGTGATCCAATGCGGAAATCATCTCGCGGCGCCGGTCCCTGGGCGGGTGATACATTTCAACGAGCAGATCCGCCTTGAGCAGCCTCGGGGCATCGTCAGGTCGCAGGGGAGACGAGTTTGCGTAAGGATCGTCCCAAGTTTCGGGATAAAGACTGTGGCTCGCCGGTTGCAGCACGGACTCCGGGGCCGAATGGGAATACCATTCCAGCGCCGCGATGGGGTCCTCCATGACCCAGCGCCCGGCAATCGAGCGGAAGGCCCAATGCGATGCTTCCATTCCACGGGCAGCCAGCGAGTCGGCCAGTTCACGGCCTTTCACCTCCCAGTCTTGCCCGGCAGGTGCCCCGTCCGCAAATCCATCCACCATCAGCCTGCATCGGTCCCCACCTTTGGTGGTCAGCGCCAGGCTCCATGCTTCACCCGGAAGCCGGGCGGCATACTCTCTGAAAATTTCGGGGACAATATCGTCATCAAAGGGGGTAAGTTGATCAACCCGGGAGTCGACCTCGTCTTTCAAAAAGGCTTCCCATGCCCCCTTCGGATCCTTCATGGCGTGGCCGACATAGGCTCTTTGGAAGTCGTCGGCGAGCTGCGCAAGGGCATCGTTTCCGAGCTGGCTGACGTCTTCCTTCAGCGAGCCATTGGCTTCAGCGATCTCCATCAGCCGTGTCCGGACAACCTCGGGCTCGCGGGATGCCCAGATCGTTATAATGGCCTGCCGGTAGTCATGGAGCTCCGAGACGAAGCGAGTGCCCTCTCCCATCCATTCGTAGAGCTGACGGAGTTCGTCGGTGCTCAGATCGGCGATTCGTTCGAGGGCGTATTTCTGCCAGTCATGCTTAAGCCGGTAGAAACCTACATCCTTCGTCCGGTTCCGGTCCCACTTGATGGCAGCTTTCTCCAGTTCCAGCGCCAGCTCCTTCATCCCGGCATCCAATGAGTCAAAGCGCTCGGGGTCGCGCTCGTCGTCAATCCTTTCCGTCTTCGAGGGCAGGATGCCCGGGCGCGTCCCCGCGGCATTGCCGGTCGCCGCGGCTTCCCCGTCGTCCCTGCCCGACAAGGCAAAGATCAACAGGGCTCCGGCGGCGATGGCTGCGGCGATGGAAGCTGTCCTCTTCAAGGCGTCCAGCATTGAAGCTCCATGGGACGCAAACCCCCAGCCGGAAATTCATCCCGTCGGCGAGCCCGGCGATCAGGTTTGGCCAGCCCGGCTTGTCCGGATTTACGGAAGGGATGCGGACGAGCTGCTGGAGGAGATCGACGGGACCAGTTGTGCCGTGATAGGTGGCGATCCAACGCCCACGTCCAACCCCGAACGCCCGGAAAGGCGAATGATCGAATGAATCAGCGGGGAGCGAAGGGATTATCCCCATCGCGGCGCATCTGCTTTAATTTCTGGAGCGCCTTGAGTTCCTGTTCTTCCACGTTTCGGAAAGTTGCTTCCGCCTCGGCGCGGATCTCTGCTGGCAGGTCGAGGCGCTCAGCGAGAGCACGCATGGCGACGAGGCTGGAATTCGGATCTTCAAGTTGCGGGTCGAGGATCCCCAAAGGAAACCCATTGCTCCGGTTCGGAATCCCGCGCACTGCTAGGAGAAACAGGGAGTTACGGTCCTCCGGCGAGGGGATTCCGGGAATCACTTCGAGCAACGGGACCTTCATGGGATAGAGCCCCGCTCCCAAAAGTTCGCCAAGGGCTTCGAGCGCCACCTGATCCTCCCCGTGTTTGTTGAGGTGAAGCAAGGCGGTCACGGTCTCGCGGCTCCGATCCTTGTAGGAGTGGAACATTTCGACGAGGAGATAGGTCTTCAGTAGCATCGCGGCTTCCTCGGAGTTGCGTGCTGGAGCGTCCTCGAAGGGATCGTCACTGCGACCACGCTTGAGACGGTCGCGGGCCGACTTCAAGGCATCCTCCGGGGCGCAACGGGCAAACCAATCCAAGGCCGCGACGGGATCTTCCGCGAGCCAGCGTTCGCCGATCGACTGGAACGGCCATTGCGATGCTTCGATTCCGCGGGCGGCAAGCGACTCCGCCAGCTCATAGCCTTTTTTCTCCCAGTCCTGCCCGGTGGGTGCCCCGTCCGCAAATCCCTCCACCATCTGCGTGGAATGGTCGGGATCTTGTGTCGCCAGCGCTAGGCTCCAGGCCTCGCCCGGGAGCTGGGCGGCATACTCCTTGAAAATTCCGGAGACGGTGATGACTCCGTTTACCAGCCTCTTCATCCGGGGATCGGCCTCGTCCTTGAGGAATGTCTCCCATGCCGACTTGGGATCCTTCATGGCGTGGCCGACATAGGCATGGTGGAGGTCGTCGGCAAATTCATCACGGAAGGCATTCTTCCAACCGCTCTCCCCCTCGCCCAGAAATCCTCGGTCTTCCGCGATATCCATCAATCTCGCCCGAACCACCTCCGGCTCGCGGGAGGCCCAGATCGTGATGAGCTCTTTCCGGTAGTCGTGAAGTTCCGAGTAAGAGCCCGAGTCCATCCACTCGCCGAGCTGCCGGATTTGTTCGATATCGAGAGCCGAGATCTTCGCCATCGAAAACTCCCGCCAGTCATTCGTGAGTTGGTGGAAACCTTCATCTTCCGGCCGGTTCCGCTGCCACTTGATGGCGGCTTTCTCCAGTTCCAGGGCCAGTTCCTTCATCCCGGCATCCAGCGTGTCAAAGCGCTCGGGGTCGCGCTCGTCGTCGATCCTTTCCGTCTTCGAGGGCAGGCTGCCCGGGCGCGTCCCCGTGGCATTGCCGGTCGCCGCGGCTTCCCCGTCGTCACTGCTCGACAAGGCAAAGATCGCAATGGCCCCGGCGGCGATGGCGATGGCTGCGGCGATGGAAGCTGTCTTCTTCAAGGCGTCGGGGATTGAAGCTCCATGGGACGCAAATCCCCAGCCGGAAATTCATCCCGTCGGCGAGGCGGGCCTCACTTCTTCTCCACGCGCGGGACTTCCACTAGGAGGTCCGACTCCGCGAGGTCGCTGGGGGCGACGACGGGCTCGTTCTTCGGCAGCTTGTCGGCGGAGCCGTAGCGCTGGGCGATGAGCGGCTTCACGTCCGGGTGGTCGAGCTTGTAGTCGTGGAAGCGGCGCGGCTCGCAGAGCTTCACGCCGGCTTCGTGGAAGACCTTCCAGACCAGCTCGGAGCAGTACAGCTTGTCATCGCCCCACTTGAAGCCGGTGTCGTAGTTCAGGCCGACCTGCTTCTTTCCCCAGGCCTTCGCCTTTTCCACCGCGGCGGCGTCCGGCGCGGACTTCAGGCGGCGGGCGTGGAAGGTGCCGGCCTTCGAGCGTTTTTCGAATTCCTCCACGGTGGTGATGCTCACCGGTTGCACGGCCTCCAGCACCAGCAGGCGGCCCTTGTCGCTGAGCACCACGCCGCAGTGCGTGTAGGGCGAATCCGTCGCGCCGCGGACCGCGTCCGCCTGTTGCCCGCCGGTGCCGTGGAAGAGGATATCGCCCTCGCGGAGGTCATACGGTACCGCCGCCACATCGGCGGAGGCGAGACCGGCGAGCGAGAGGGTCGCGGACAGCACGAGAGCGGAGGAGGAGCAACGCGTCATCATATCTTTCCGCCGAGAATAACCGCGATCCGCCGGGAGTCCATGGGGAAGCGTCTTCTTGGGGGCTTGGGGAGCGAAGGTCATCAGACCGGCCCTTCAGCTCTCCAGGGCCAAAGGCCCGGTCATCCCTCAGCCCGGGCCAACGGCCCGGGGATCACGTTGCGTGAGCATGGCGGACTGAAGGGCCGCGATACGTGACAGCGGGCCTCGCCCTGAAAGCCCCGACGTAAAGGCAGCGCGGGGCAATGTTCGGCTCGGCCGACTTGCGGCGTTTGTTTGACTGACCGACCTGCATCCTATCGCAGCCCTTCAGGCCGCCGATCCATCTTGATCCTCAAACCCCGGCCGATGGCCGGGGCTGAGGGATGGCCGGACCTTTGGTCCTGAAAACCGGAGTTTCTGATAGGAGACCTTACCCGTAGCTTCGCATGGTGTCACCACCACGACCACGGTGGGTGGGGCTCCGTGCGGTGCGTTTGGCGGGAGGGAGAGGGAGGACAACGAAACGAGCGAAATGGACGAAATTTGAAATGCCTCGTGGGCTTTCCGCCCTCACCCAAGCGCTCGAATCCGAAAACGCCCAATCGCCTGCTTTCTCAATTATCCAATTTCTTGGTTTTCATCGCCTTTCTTTAGCCTGTTTCGTTCGTTTCGTTGTCCTCCGCCTGACTTTCCAAAGGACCTGCCTCACCCGGGGGGCACCTGGTCTCCGTCCGCAGCCGGGGACCATCCGGGCCGGTCTGATGACCGGCGCTCCCAGGGGGGCGCCGCAACGAGCCCCACCCGTGATCGCGGTTCGCTTGCCGCCCTCCTTTACAAACCGGGAGCCCTCTGGCATGCCTCCGCGCCCATGTCCGACCTGCCGAAAGCCTATGAACCCCAAGAGGTGGAAGCCAAGTGGTACGCCGCCTGGCTCGAAGGGAAGTGCTTCGAAGCCGATCCGTCCTCCGAAAAAGAGGCCTACTCGATCGTCATCCCGCCTCCGAATGTCACCGGCATCCTGCATCTCGGCCACGTCCTGAACAATACCATCCAAGACATCCTTGCCCGCCGCGCCCGCCAGCTGGGGAAGGAAGTCCTCTGGCTCCCCGGCACCGACCACGCCGGCATCGCCACCCAGACAAAGGTGGAGCGCGAGCTGCGAGAAAAGGAAGGCAAGACCCGCCGCGACCTCGGCCGCGAGGAATTCCTCAAGCGCGTCTGGGACTTCAAGGACAAGCACGGCAACATCATCATCAGCCAGCTCAAGCGCCTCGGCTGCTCCTGCGACTGGAGCCGCGAGCGCTTCACCATGGACGAGTCCTACACGAAGTGGGTGAGCCACGTCTTCGTGGAGCTTTTCAAGGAAGGCCTCATCTACCGCGGCAAGCGCATCGTGAACTGGTGCCCGGTCTCCCTCACCGCGCTGTCCGATGAAGAGGTGATCATGAAGGAACAGAACTCGAAGCTCTTCTTCATGAAGTACGAGCTCACGGATGCTCCCGGCGAGTTCCTCGAAATTTCCACCACCCGCCCGGAGACGCTCATGGGCGACGTGGCCGTGGCCGTGAACCCGAAGGACCCGCGCTTCGCGAAGTACGTGGGCCGCACGGTGAACCGTCCCTTCCCGCACGCCGCGATCCCGGTGATCGCCGACGAGCACGTGGACATCGAGTTCGGCACCGGCGCGCTGAAGATCACCCCCGCGCACGACAAGGCGGACTTCGAGATCGGCATCCGCCACAATCTCGAGATCATCGACGTGCTCACGCCGGACGGTCATGTGAATTGCCCGGAGCTGCCGGAGCTTCACGGGCTTGAGCGTTTCGCGGCCCGCCGGAAGGCCGCCGCGATGCTCGAGGAGATGGGCCTGCTCATCAAGATCGAGGAATACAAAAACAACGTCGGCTACTCCGAGCGCGCCGACGTGCCCGTGGAGCCGCGCATTTCGATGCAGTGGTTCCTCAAGTATCCCTGCGTGAAGGAAGCCGCCGATGCGGTGGCAAACGGCGAGATCGCCTTCCGCCCCGAGCGCTGGGCGAAGACCTATGCCCACTGGATGGAAAACCTGCAGGACTGGTGCATCAGCCGCCAGCTCTGGTGGGGCCACCAGATCCCCGTGTGGTATCGGAAGGAGAAGCTCGACGAGCTGAAGAATGCCGAGTCGCTCGACATGTCGGACTTCACCAGCGGCGACATCCACGTGGGCACCGAGGCCCCTGCCGACGAGGCGGAGTGGGTGCGCGACGAGGACGTGATGGACACCTGGTTCAGCTCCTGGCTCTGGCCCTTCGCCACCATGGCAAACGTGGGCGAGGAGACGCCGACGCTGAAGAAATTCTACCCCACCACCGACCTGGTGACGGGGCCAGACATCATCTTCTTCTGGGTGGCGCGCATGATCATGGCGGGCTTCCGTTTCCAGGGCGAGCTGCCGTTCAAGAACGTCTTCTTCACCGCCCTGATCCGCGACATGAAGGGCCGCAAGCTATCCAAGTCGCTCGGCAATTCGCCGGACCCCATCGAGCTGATGGACAAGTATGGCTCGGATGGCGTGCGCTTCGGCCTCATGCGCATCGCGCCGCTCGGCGCCGACATGCGCTACGATGAGGAGCAGATCGAGGGCGGGCGGAACTTCGCGAACAAGCTCTACAATGCCTGCCGCTTCCGCGAGATGGCCGGGCAGATCGAGTTCCCGGAAAACGACGGGGAAGACGATGAAGATCACGATGTGGTCGGCATGGCGAATTGCTTCCACATCGACATCCTCGCGAAGCTCGACGTGCTCGCGGCCGATCTGGACAAGATCTACGCCGACTATCGCTTCGGCGAGCTGGCCCAGCGTCTCTACGAGTTCCTGTGGAGCGACTTCTGCGACCAATTCCTGGAAGCCGTGAAGGGCGACCTGCGCGACAGCGCCGCGCCGGAAGCGCGCGCCGTGACCGTCTCGGTGATGGATACGGTGCTGAGCCGCTACCTGCAGCTCCTGCATCCCTTCATGCCGCACATCACCGAGGAGCTTTCCCTGCGGATGGGCTACATGAACGAGGGCGAATTCCTGATGCTCGCGGAGCTTCCCGAGGAGCCCGTGCTGGCCGGCTTGTCCGCCGAGGACACCGCCGCCGAGCAGGCAAAGGCCGCCGCGATCTACGAGACCGCAGGCCGCATCCGGAACCTGAAGGCCGAGTACAACGTGGCCACCCGCCGCGATGTGAAGCTGGTCATCAAGAGCCCCGTCGCTTGGTTCGGCGAGGAGAAGTCCGTGCTGGCCATCCTCACCGGTGCCGGGGAGATCCTGCTCGACGATGCCTACGACGCGCTGAAGGGCACGCCCGTGGCGCTCACCGCCGTGGGCGAGATCTACCTGCCGCTGGAAGGCCTGATCGACGTGGAAGCGGAGAAGATCCGCCTGACCCGCGAGATCGGCAAGCTGGAGCAGGAGCTGGCCCGCAGCGAGGCGAAGCTTTCCAACGAGAGCTTCGTCGCCCGTGCCCCCGCCGAGGTGGTGGAGCAGGAGAAGGCGCGCCTGGAAGAATGGCGCGGGAAACTGGCTCAACTCCGCGAGATGTTGCAAGGTCTCGCATGAGTCCTTGCCAGCGGCACGCGGGACCCTAGAGTCGCGCCTTTCTTTCGGGACCCGGGGAGAAAAATGGGGAAGCTTGTTGATATCGAAGGCATCGGACCTGATGACGCGGAACTGCTGGAAGCCACCGGCTGGGCCGATGCGCAGACACTTGCCAAGGCGGATCCCGAGGTGCTGACCCGGGAGATCGCCGACGCGAATGCCATGCTCCGCATCGTCGCCCGCACGCCGGAGCGTCGGAAGGTGGAGCGCTGGATCGCCGCGGCAGCCCGCTCGCTGGAGTCCGGTGCCGCGCGCACCGTCCGCACCCGCAGGGACTCATCGCCCGCGGAGACCCCGGCAGATCGCCCGCGGCGGAAGCGCGTCGCCACCACCGGTGCCGCCACTTCCACGAAAAAGGAGCAGGAAGCGCCCGCCCCACAGGAATCCTCTGCCGAGGCCGACCAGAGCGGGGAGCTCGCGCTGGCCGCGGTATCCGGCCCTGTGAATTTCGAGGCGGACCCGGATGTCGCCGAGATGCTCGCCGCCGCGCCGCTCGCCCTGCCCATCCCGGCACGCGAGCTTGCCGCGCGTGGCATCGCCCCCTCGGAGATCGCCGTCGCCCCGCTGCTCAATCGCGCGCTCGGCGACCTCGATGTCCGCGTGACCATCGAGAAGCCGCAGCGCACCGAGCTGCCGGAGGCGCCCGCTTCCTCGGCATCGTCATCATCATCTTCGGTATCGACCGGCACCGCAGCTTCGCCCGCACGTCGTTCGCCCGCGCCCTCCGTGCAGGTCTCGGACTCGAATTTCCCCGCTGGCCGCCGCGGCTTTGACTCGTCGAAGATCCGCACCATCGAGGAATTCCAGGGCGACGCCCCGCCGGTGCGCGCCTCCTCCAGCAAATCCGGCATGCAGGACGAGCGCATCGCCCTGCTGCGCTCGCCGCTGGAAAAGACGAATCGCGGTCGCAAGCCCGGATCGCGCTTCTTCATTCGCGGCGTGCTGCATGACAAGCCGCTGCAGGTCTGGTTCGGCGGGCTCATCACCGTGCTGCTCCAGCTCCTGGTGCCGCTCGCCATCATCGCCGCGCCGCTGCTCATCCTCTCCGACATGAAGCCGGAGAAATTCCCCTGGGTGCCGCCGTGGATCATCGCCTTCCCGCTGGCGCTGCCCGTTTTCGGCGTGCTCTACGCGATCATCAGCACTGGCGCGAAGTGCCGTGTCTGCGCCCAGCGCATGTATGTGCCGAAGCAGTGCCTGAAGAACCGCAAGGCCCACCACCTGCCGCTGCTCGGCTACATCGGTGCCGTGGCTTTGCAGGTGATGGTCTTCAAGTGGTACAACTGCACCTTCTGCGGCACCTCCATCCGCATCAAGAAGTAGCCAGCCCCTGTCTCTCATGCGTCACTGGTTGATCAAGTCCGAGCCCGATGTCTTCGGCATCGACGACCTTGCGAAGGTGAAGCAGGAGCCTTGGAGCGGCGTGCGGAACTACCAGGCGCGGAACTACATGCGGGACGAGATGAAGCCCGGCGACCTCGCCCTCTTCTACCACTCGAATGCCACGCCGCCCGGTTCCGTCGGCGTCGCCCGCGTGGTCGGTGCACCGTATCCGGACCCCACGCAATTCGACCCCGCGTCCGAGTATCACGACCCGAAGTCCACGCCGGAGAACCCGCGCTGGATGCTCGTTGATTTCGAGTTCGTCGCGAAGTTCTCCAGCGAAGTCCCGCTCCAGCAGATGAAGGACGACCCTGCCCTCGAAGGCATGATGGTCCTCCAGAAAGGCACCCGCCTTTCCATCACCCCCGTCGAAGCGAAGCACTTCAAGCGGATCTGCAAGCTCGGCGGCTGGAAGGCGTGAGGGAGCGGAGAACCGTGAAGTATAAAGTGTAGCCGTCACGTATCGCGGCCCTTCAGGCCGCCATGATCGCACCACGTTGTTCCCGGGCCGATGGCCCGGGCTGAGGGATGGCCGGGCCTTTGGCCCTGTAGAGAGCCATATGAGAAGCCAGCAATTCATCCGGCCTCCGCACTGTTACCGGTGTGACTACAGTCGGCCATGCTGTGAGCGGTGCTTTCCCACCCACCGTAGAAGCGGTGGTGACATCACGCGGAGTCGCGGGTGAAGTCCGCCATCAAAAGCTCCGGTTTTCAGGACCAAAGGTCCGGCCATCCCTCAGCCCCGGCCATCGGCCGGGGTTGGGTGATCGACACAGGTCGGCGGCCTGAAGGGCTGCGATAGGATGCAGGCCTGCCGGTCAAACAAACGCCGCCTCTTGCCCGGGTAGGACATTGCCCGGCATGGCCGTCACGGCGTGTTCTTCAGGTCGAGGCTTGCTGTCACGTATCGCGGCCCTTCAGGCCGCCATGCTTGCACGGCATTTGTCCCGGGCCGATGGCCCGGGCTGAGGGATGGCCGGGCCTTTGGCCCTGGAGAGAGGGACGCTACCTGAGCAGCCTGCATTTCCCATCCTCCGCTGGGCACCACGCGAGCCACGGGTGAGGTCCGCCACAAGGACAGCCCCCGCACCGTCACGAGTGCGACTACGGTCGGCGCTCAGCCCTTGAGAGCCCCGGCCAAACCCCAAGCCGACCAAACACCCCACCCAAGAACCAACGACCGTCCTTGCCCCCGCGGATCTACCACGCTGGAGTGCTGTCGTGCCTGAAGACCCTCCCTCGCTGAATCCCTATATCCCGCCGGTCGCGGTGGATGCCTCCACTCCGGCGGCGGACGGGCGCTTGTGGATGGTGAATGGCGATCACCTGCTCATCCGCGATGGCGCACGCCTGCCCGCGATCCCGCTCACCGGCAGGGAGGGCGATGAAACCACCTCGTCCCACCAGATCTTCGTCGCGGCGAATGGCCCGGCCATCCTTCTCTCGCTCATCCCCCTGGCGGTCGCCGCGGCGGTCGCGGGTTTCCTTTACGTCGAGACCCGCCGCTTCCCCTTCCTGGAGTTCCTGCTCGCGCTCTTCCTCACGAAGCTGCTGATCAGCCCCTTCGCTCGCGGCACCCGGAGCGTCGCGAATCTCCAGTGCCACCTCTCCGTCCCCGCGACGAAAGCCCGGCTCCGGCGAGATCGACTGAGGGGATGGTTGACCGGCGGATCGATGCTCCTCTTCGGCCTCATCATCGTGTTCCTGGGAGAGGTGGAGAGCTTGATCACCCAGGCGGAGATCGCGATGGAAGACCTGCCTGTCCATATCTCCAGCCTCAGCGTGCTGGCCACGGCGGGAACGATTGCCATCCTGTCATTCTTCGTCTCTGCCATCTGGGCGACCATGGAGCGCGGGCTGAAGTGCGTCCGCCACGTGGATGGGTGGTTCTATCTTTCCGGTGTGCCCGCGACCTCGCTGGTCCGGCTTTCCGCGATGACCGTCAGCGCGCCACCGGTCCGCCCGCGGAAGGTCTATACGATCTACCAATACAAGCTGCCGATGGCCCTCTTGATGGGCTCGCGGCGGAATCCATGGCTCCGCTTCATCCTCGCGATCCTGAAGGCAAAGAGTTCGCCGGCACTGGTGCGGCAGCTCTTCGCGAATGCGGAGGCCTGCAAGAATGTGGCACCCGGCCCGGAGCTCGCCGCGCGGGTGGCCCGCCTGCGGGAGCACCCCGAGCTCGGCACATGGCTGAACCAAGGCTGCAACCATCTGCATTCACCGCACGGCGAGTTGATGATCCGTGTGGCGCTCCTCGGCTCGCCGGACCACAGGCATTTCTGTCACGTCACGCAGGCGCGTGTCTCAAAGATGCGCATTTTCGTGGAGATCCACGAGGTTGATTTCCGCACTTGGACGACGGATGGACGGTGCCTCGTCACCTCCACGGCCCACCCCATGCCCGAGATGCCGGAGCATGTGGAATATCGGCACGTGAAGGGCGGCGATTCCTCGGAGGTATGGGAGATCCATCGCCAGCGTTGCGCAGGCATTTCCGCGATGACCGTGGAGAGCGGTGAGGCCTTTGGCGAGCTGATGAGGAAAGACGCCGCCGCCCATGCAGCCCGTCTCGAAGCTGCCGGCATCCAGACGCCCGTCGAGGAAATCGAGATGCCCGGGGATTGGGAAGAGATCGAGGGGAAGCAGGAGGACAAGTTCACCGATCCCTTCGCGAGGCTCCAGGCATGATGCCGTGCGGGGCGGAAGTCGGGAGTCGGCGGTAGTGTCCAATGCCGAGACTTATCTCCCATCTCCTTCCGCAACCGCTGCTTTACCTCAATCGAAAAGCCGGTGGCTCACGCCACCGGCTCCCCTCCGTTAACCCCCTGTAAAGGGGGCATGAAATTCACGGGATGCTGTCCCGTATCTCGGTCACTCATTCACCCGTGCCGACCGAGGCCACCTGGCGATCGGGGCTGCCGACGGTGATGCGGTTGACCACGATCTCCACACCGGGGACACCGCGGGCGGTGGACTCGGCTGCGGCCTTCACCTCGGCGGTGGCGGCGCTTCCGCCCAGCTTCACGATGCGGCCTTGGAGGTCGATGGTCACGTCCGCGCCCTTCAGGCGCTTGTCGCGGGCGAAGACATCATTGAGGGTCTGGCGGATGGCATTCTGACTCGGCACCTTGCCCGTCATGCCCTCCATGGAGAGGCTGCGCGTTACGTCGAGGCCATCGCCATTCACCGTGCCCACACCGGCGACTTTCGCACGATGGATGAGCTGGGACTTCTCTCCGGTCGTGCCGACTTCCCCGGCGAGGCGGACGCTGCCGCCATTCACGGAGACGGAAATGTTCAGGCCGTCGTGAAGCGGATCATCGGCGATGTCGCGCTGGATCTGCCAGCGGATGGCGCGGTCGCTGCGAGCGGAGCTGTCGCTTGCCTCGACGCGGTTCTCGATCATCGAAATACCGGGAATTTCTGAGGCGATCTCGCGGGCAAGCTCCTGCTCGTCCCAAGTACCGACCTTGCCGTCGATCACGGCGAATTGGCCACGCACGCCGACGGTCACGGAGCTGGTACCGATGCCTGGCGAAGCTCCGATGCGGCGGGCGATCTCGGCGCCCACCTGCTGGTCGCTGGTGCGGGCCGGGGCGATCTTGATCAGGGAAATGACGCCGCGCACCGCCTCAACGGACTTGGTGCGTTCCACGGCGCGCTCGGCCTGATTGAGAGTGGTCACGCGGCCCGTGAGGGTGGCGATTCCCTGGTTCACCGAGACGCGGATGCCGTCCTCGGCGAGGCGCTCGTCGGCGCTGAAAGTCATGCTGATGAAGTCCGCGAGTCCGGCGTCATCCGTCGGAACGATTTCCGGCGTGGCGTGGGCGGTCGCAAGTGTCAGAGCAGTAATCGCCAGAAGGCGTCGGGTCGTTCTTGCAAGGTTCTTCATGGGACTTGAATTCGGGGCTGTATCCCAATCGCAAGCCCCGTGCCGGAGAGGTCCGGTCATTGGTTTCCAGTCGTTTAACGTATTGTGCGAGGGTTGCAGGTGGCACGAAATCGAGCAGCGCGCATCCGGGAGAGTGCATTTTTCAACCCGGTAGGGTGGGGGAGGCGTGCTACTTCGCTTGCAATGCCAATGCCCCATCCCGGGCATCGTGGATGGAGTGCGCCGCGATGCTTGTTGCGGCCTTTCGTGAGACCGCGAAAAACGCGAAAATGCGCGAAATCTGAAAGGCAGGAAGAGAATCCGGCTCTAACAAATTTCGCGTCCTTTCGCGTTTTTAGCGGTCGGACTTTCTGAGCAGAAAGCACTTGGGAGCGGTCTTCTCTGAAGCGCTCCTTTCCAAGTTTCCATAGGCGTCACGCCTTCTTCTCAGCCTCGCTGGCGTCTTCCTCGTCTTCCTCGTCTTCCTCGTCTTCCTCGTCTTCCTCGTCTTCCTCAGCTTCCTCAGCTTCCTCAGCTTCCTCAGCGACGGGGATTTCTGTTAGAGCGTCGAGATCGGGGGCGGAGTCTTCGGTTGGCTCTTCGGCGGCGGCGATCGCTTCGGCTTCTGCCTCGGCTTCCGCTTGCTGGGCGGTCACTTCGCCCTCGGGGACTCGAGGGGTTTCTTCCTCTTCCGGTCCGGCGACGCGGCCGCCGTTTTCCAGCAGGTCGAAGACTTCCTGCTGTACGGTTTCCACTTGGGAAAGCGGGATGTCCGGGTCGCGGACGATGAAAAGGTCGCCGAGCTTGCGGTGCTCATACACGCGCAGGATGCCGGTGGGGGTGCGCTGGGTATCGGTCTCGCGGAGGATCTTCCGCCGCTCCAGCATCACGGCCAGGATGTAGCGGACGTTCTCGGTGTGGTCCTCGTCCTCCTCCACCAGGCGGCGCAGCAGTTCCTCCGGGCTCTCCTTCTTGAAGACGTCCTCCTTTTTCTCACCCGCCACGGGCGCGTGGTAGATGGTTTTCCAGAAGGACAGCGGCTTCTCGTCCTCCGTGGTGCGGGCCTTCCAAGAGGCGAGGCAGTAGTCCTTCCGCAGGTAGCCCGAGGACTCCGGATCGGGGAAGAGCGCCGTCATGATCGCCTCGCCATCGTCAAACGAGCGCTCGGTGGCAGCGCAGGAACGGGAGCGGGAGCGGATGTGCCAGGATTCTTGGAGGGCCATTTGTTACGGAAATTGGGACATCGGGTGATTAGGGAAATTGGGTCCGTTGGAAAAACCCAATCTCCAATTCTCTCAATTTCCCAATTCCTAGGCAGCAGCAGGGATGATCTTCCGCAGCGTCTGGTAGATCGGGCGGCCGGAGATGCGGCGCTGGAAGAGGAAGATCGCCACCCCGCCGAAGATCGCATTTGGCAGCCACGCGGCCAGCGCCGGCTTCATGTGGCTGGAGTCGCCGAGGGCCAGGCAGACATTCGAGACGAAGAGCATGCCTGCGCAGAGGAAGACCGCCACGGCCACGCCGCCACCGGCCCCGCGGCGGCTGAATACCACCCCGAGCGGCACGGCCAGCATCACCACGATGATGCAATTCACCGGCTGCGCCCAGCGGTAGTGCCACTGCGTCAGGTGGCCGCCGCGGCTTGCCCAGGTGCCCTGCGGGTTTGCCGTCAGCCAATCATTCAGATCCGGGATGCCGAGCTGTCCGGCGGGTAGGCCGGGGCGGATGAGTTGGGCGGGGACCTCGCTCCAGCCCTTCACCACCAGCGGGTCGGACGGCGGGTTCTTCGTGAAATCCGGGGCTTGGCCATCCGGCGAGGTGCCCGTGGTGCACTCGGCCACGCGCGGCTCGGTGAAGGACCAGTCGCGCGTCAGCGGGGACCACGCGGCGGTCTTGGCGGAGATGATCCGGGCGATCGAACCGTTCGGGTTTTCCTGGATCACGGTCACGCGCTGGAGCGGCGCGCCGATCTGGTAGTCGGCGGGGAAGGAGCCGATCATCCACAGGCGGCGATCGTCGTGGTTGCGGTAGCGGATGTTCGGCTCGGCCACGCTGTCCTGGCCCTTTGCCTTGCGCAGGATGGCCTTTTCCGCGCCCACGGCGGCGGGGGCCCACTGGTAGTTCAGCCCCGCGCACAGCAGCGCTGCCAGCACTCCACCGACGAAGAATGGCATCGTCAGCCGCGTCAGGCCGCGTCCCGTCTGGATCATCGCCACGATCTCCCGCGAGCGCGACAGCAGGCCCAGGCTGTAGAGCACGGACAGCATCAGCGAGTATGGCAGCAGCGTCACCAGCACCTCCGGCATCCGCGCCAGGTAGAGCTGCAGGGCAAACCCCGCCACATTCTTGCTGTCCTTCAGGTCGTCGATGTTGTCGCCCAGGTCGGTCAGCAGCCACACCGCCAGCAGGCCGAGGATGCAGATCAGGAAATTCGACACGAATTGCCGGCTCACATACCGCGCCAGCGTGTCACCCGCGTAGTAGAGCACTCCGCCGATCGCCGGGAGGAAACACAGGAAGACGGCGATGACCGGTCGCATCAGGTGCGCCTTTGCCTGCACGTCGGGGAAGTTTTCCAACTGCTGCTGGACGGCCGCCTGCTCGGTCGGCCCGATCTTCAGGGCGAGCAGCACGCCACCGAGGGCGAGGAGCAGGGGAACGAGAAAGCGCGGCATGGCGACGAAGCGAAGTCCGGAGCATGCGATGGAACGGTCGTTTGTAAAGGCCGTCGGTTCCTGTTGAAATCAAGCAGGGGAGAGGAGTGGGAGATTGGCGGATTCAGGGATTGGGAAATTAAGGGGATAGAGCATGGGAAAGGCCCCGGAGGCTTCCCGCCCCGGGAGCGCCGGTCATCAGACCGGCCCGAATGGTCCCCGACTGCTGCTGGAAACCGTGTGCCCCCGGGAACGGCCCGCCTCCTCGGATGCAACTGGATCGACAACGAAACGAACGAAAGTCTGTCCCCCTGATGTCCTCCCTCCCTCTCCCAATCGCTCAATATCCCAATCCCTCATTTCCCCCCAATCACCCCATCACAACGCATTGGCGCTTGGCATTCCCCCCTCCTCCCGGCGCAATGCGGTCCGCATGATTTCCACCCTCGAGGGACAGCCGATGCCCGATGCCTTCGTCGAGGAGATCGCGCTGGCCTTTTCCAGCGAGGGCAGGCTCTCGAAGTCCCGCGACTTCGAGTTCCGGCGGGAGCAGCAGCAGCTTGCCACGGCCGTGGCGCAGGCGCTCGTGGAAAAGCGCTGCCTGGTCGCCGAGGCGGGCACTGGCGTAGGGAAGTCGCTCGCCTACCTCATCCCCGCCGCCCGCTACGCCCTCCAGACCGGGCGAAAGGCGATCATCTCCACCCACACGATCAATCTTCAGGAGCAGCTCATCCGCAAGGACATCCCCATCGTCCGCAAGCTGCTCGGCGAGGAACTGCCCGCGGTGCTGCTGAAGGGCCGGCAAAACTACCTCTGCCCCGCCCGGCTGAAGCGCGCCTTCGAGCAATCCGGCGACCTTTTCACCTCCACGGAAAACGAGGAGCTGGAGCAGATCCGCCGCTGGGCCGAGTCCACGCGGGATGGCACGCTGAGCGACCTGGAATTCCAGCCCTCCATGAAGATCTGGCTGCAGGTCTGCTCGGAGCCCCACATCTGCACCGCACGCTACTGCGGCCCGCGGGGGAATTGCTTCTTCCAGGAAGCGCGAAAGGCCGCCGCGGACGCGAAGCTGGTGGTGGTGAATCACACCCTCTTCTTCGCGCTGCTGGATACGGGGGACAATCTGGAGCAGGAGCGGCCATCCGGGTTCCTTTTCCCGAATGACTTCGTTGTTCTCGACGAGGCCCACACGCTCGAGCAGGTGGCCGCCGTGCAGCTCGGCCTGCGCGTGAGCCAGGCGGGCATGCGCTTCGATCTCCAGCGGCTCTACAATCCGCGGACGAAGAAGGGCGTGCTGCGTCCCTTCCGGAAGTCCTCCGTGCTCTTCGCCGTGGAGGAGGCGCTGAAGGCTGCCGACGAATTCTTCGGCGACCTCGGCCACGCCGCCACCTTCGGCCAGTACTCGAAGGAATGGCGCGTCCGTGCCCCGGAGCTGGTGCCAAACCGTGCCGCCGAGCCGCTGCGGAAGCTCTGGCAGGAGATCGACGCCCTCGCCGCCGACGTGGACAGCGAGACGACGAAGGCCGAGCTGCTCGACGCCTCGCGGAAGCTACGCGAGGCCCACGGGGCGATCGGGTGCTTCCTCGACCAGAGCAATGACGATACCGTCCACTGGATCGAGCGCTCCGGTCGCGACGAGAGCCTTTTTTCCCTCCACGCCGCGCCCATCCACGTCGCGGACCGGCTGCGCTCCATCCTCTTCGGCGAGGGGAAGAGCTGCATCATGACCAGCGCCACGCTCGGGGTGGGGGATCCGCTGCTCGGGTGGTTCCGCGGCCGCGTCGGTGCGGAAGATGTGCCGCCGCTGTGCATTGGCAGCCCGTTCGACTTCGAGCGGCAGATGAAGATCCGTATCTGGAAGAACATGCCGGAACCCACCAGCCCGCAGTATGGCCGGGCGCTGGTGGATGCGATCCGTGCCGCCGTGGAAGCCAGCGAGGGCAAGGCCTTCGTGCTCTTCACCAGCTACCGCACCATGCGGGATGCCGCGGAGAAGTTGAAGGCACACTTCGAGGGAAATGGCTGGCGGCTGTTAGTGCAGGGAGATGGCATGCCGCGGCATCGCATGGTGGAGGAGTTCCGCCGGGATGTGCACAGCGTCCTCTTCGGCACGGATAGCTTCTGGACCGGCGTGGACGTACCCGGGGAGACCCTGTCGAATGTGGTCGTCACGCGCCTGCCCTTCGCCGTGCCGGATCACCCGCTCACCCAGTCCCGCCTCGAGGCGCTCGAGGCCGAGGGGGGAAATCCCTTCATGGACTACTCCGTCCCCGAGGCCATCCTGAAGCTCCGCCAGGGAGTCGGCCGCCTCATCCGCACGGCCAAGGACAGCGGCCTCGTCAGCATCCTCGACAACCGCATCCTCACCAAGCGCTACGGCCGCCTCTTCCTCGACGCCCTGCCAAAGGCACCCGTCGAGATCGTCCAGTGAGGGCGGGGGAGTGATTGTCTTGGCTGCCGCAGGCGGAGTGCTGGCTTCAGCCGGCAAGTGCAAAGCCCGCTCCGACGACTCCCGTGAAATAAGCGGTTCCAAGATCTCACTGCTCCAAAGAGCTGCGGTTCAAAAGGGCCACGGTTCAAAAGGGCCAAAGGCCCGGCCATTCCTAAGCCCGGGCCAACGGCCCGGGTTGGATGCAGACGAAAGTGGCGGGCCAAAGGTCCGCGATAAGTGTCAGGCCCGCCTTCGCCGGATTACCACGACTCGCGCTTGGTCTTCACCGGTCACGGCCCTACAGACCGCAAATCCCCATCGGATCACCTACCCCGGGCGATGCCCGGGCCTTTGGCCCTATGGACTCGCCGTGATCCACAGGGCATTCGAAATCGGACGGGCCGAAAATTCCCCGGCACTATCACCCCCCGCACCCTATCACCGACACCCCCACTGCCTCCTTCAGCAACCGCGCGCTCCACTGCCCCGGTGCCGTCGGCGCATTCCCGATATAGCCGTAATTCAAAACCGACCCGTACTGCGCACACAGCAACCGCGACACCGGTGCCAGCGGCCCCATCCCCATCAGCGAGAGGGGCAGGGGATGCTTCATTTGAAGCAGGCCCGCCAGTCTCTCCAGATCCGCCATCTCATGCAGCCGGATCGCCGCTTTGAAACACGCCGCGCCCGCTGCCGCCGCCTGCTCCGCCATCGCCGGGATCTTCCCGTAGGAATCCGCCCGGCCCTCGAAATCATGCCACGAGGCCACCCACGGCACTCCTTGGCCCGCAGTCGCTTCCAGAGCCCCGGCCATCTCCCCGGTCCCCGCGGACACCAGCTCCACATCCACCAGCGCCGCCTCGGCGAGCACCGCCTCCAGCAGCCCGGACCGCTGCGCCGCCGTCAGGTCGCCCGCGCCGCCCTCGTCCCCGCGTCGTGCAGTGAAAAGCATTGGTATACCCGCCAGATGCGCCCACGGACGCGCCGCCGGATTCTCCAAAAGATCCAGCCGGATCTCCACCAGATCGCACGCCTCTTCGGCCTCCTTGTTAGTCGTCGCGACGAGGCTATCCACATTTCCGAAACTCCCCACCACCCGCGGCTTCGCGGGGTCCAGAATCCATTGCGCGTGGCTCACCCGGGAAGCAGAAACGGCGGCCCGCATGGCTGTCAACCGCGGTGGTCGATGCTCCGCGTCTCCGATGTAAATACGTGATGGATTTTTCTAGCACGCGGCGCGATTTTCTCTGGTCAATACCCGGAGCCATTCCCTAGTTCTCCAAAAACAGAAAGCCCACCATGAAACATCGTCACAGTCTGTTCCGTAGGCCGGCGCTCGCCGCCATCGCTGCCTCCTTTGCCGCGCTCGCCTTCATGGCGGCACCCGCTTCCGCCCAAACGAAGGCGAACGTGGGCACCCTCGTTTTCGACGACATCCCTTCGCCGGAAGTCAACACCGGCAAGGCCAAGAGCTTCCGCCCCAAGGACTGGCTCGAAGTTGAAGTGGGCATCAAGATCCCCGCTGGCAACGCCGAGCAGAAGAAGATCGGCTTCATCAACCAGGTGACCGTGAAGTGGTATGTCGCGATGGCGAATCCCGACGGCAAGGGCGTGATCAAGCTCTCGAAGACCATCAACCACATCAATGTCCCCATCGATGAGGAGATCTTCAGCTCCGTTTACATGTCGCCGTCCGCCATCAAGCGCCTGACCGGCAAGGACAAGGCCGGCAAGAGCGCCGTCCGCGCCGTGGGCGTGGAAGTGCTCGTCGATGGAGTGAAGGTCGGCGAAGCCGCCGAGAAGGAAAAGGTCGGCTGGTGGAATGCCGGCAGCCTTTCCGACCAGAGCGACAAGTTCCCGCTCCTCAACAAGGACGAGACCCCGTTCTCCATGCTCTGGTGGGATCGCTACGCCGAGATCCAGAAGGAGCGCTAATTTTCCTTCGCGTCCCCGGTCCCCGACGCCAAAACCCCGTTTTTTACAAAGCCCGTCATGGCTGACACACAGTCCTCTATCGCACTCAATATCGGCTCCCAGCGCGTGAGCATGGCCGTGTTCGAACCGTCGAAATCCGGCGGCCTCGTTCTCAAGGCATATGACAGCGAGGTGATCCTCGCCGATCCCGCCACTGAAGCATCCCGCCCGGCCCAGATCGGCTACGCCATCGGCCAGCTCACCCAGCGGCTGAAGGCCGGCAAGGCAAAGGTCCGCTACGCGGTCTCCGGCCAGTCCGTCTTCACCCGCTTCGTGAAGCTCCCGCCGCTCGGCGATGACGATATCGAGCAGCTCGTCACCTTCGAGGCGCAGCAGCACGTGCCCTTCCCCCTCAGCGAGGTGGTCTGGGACTACGAGATCCTCGAAAGCGCCGGCGAAAAGGAAGTCGTGATCGTCGCCATGAAGGCGGAGTCGCTCGACGAGCTCAATGAGTCCGTCACCGGCACCGGCCTCGCCACCGCCGAGGTGGATGTGGCCCCGATGGCCCTCTACAATGCCTTCCGCGCCGCCTATCCGGGCGTGGACGAGCCCATCCTGCTCATCGACATCGGCGCGAAGTCCACCGACCTGCTCTACATCGAGGGCAAGCGCTTCTTCACCCGCAGCGTGAACCGCGGCGGCGTCTCCATCACCTCCGCCATCTCGAAGGAGTACGGCGTTTCCTTCGCCGATGCGGAAGGCCACAAGACCCACGGCGGTCTCGTCGCCCTCGGCGGCGGCCACACCGAGCAGCTCGACGAAACGACCGCTGCCCTGGCCACCACCATCCGCAATGCGCTGGGCCAGCTCCCCTCGGAGATCGCCCGCACCACGAACTACTACCGCAGCCAGCAGGGTGGTAATGCGCCGAAGCGCATCATCCTCGCCGGTGGTGGCGCGAACCTGCCCTACACGAAGGAGTTCTTCGAAGAAAAGCTCCACCTGCCCGTCGAGTTCTTCAATCCCGTCGGCGCCATCGCCGTGGGCAAGGGCGTCGATACCGACAAGCTCGGCCGCGAGGCGCACCTCATGGGTGAGCTCATCGGCCTCGGCCTCCGCGCCACCGGCAAGTCGTCCGTCAATATCGACCTCGTCCCGACGAAGGTCCAGGCCGCCCGCCTCGCCGAGAAGCAGAAGCCGTTCTTCATCGGTGCCGCTGCAGCCCTGCTCATCGGCCTCGGTGCCTGGGCCGGTCTCACCACCGTCGCCGCCTCGAAGGCGAAGGAAGAGGCCAGCAAGATGACCGAGCAGAAGGAGCAGCTCACCAGCATCGCGGGCCCGATTTCCTCGGAGTTCAAGAAGCAGGAGCAGCTCGTCGCGCTTGCCACCCAGTTCACCAGCTCGGAGGCCGATCGCACCTTCTGGCTCGAGCTGATCCAGGAGATTCAGGCCGGTTTCGCCAGCGACTCCGCTTGGATCACCGACTTCGATCCCGTCTTCAATTACAACCCGCTTGGTACTGCCGACGACCTCAAGAAGTCGAAGTCCACGGTGAAGGGCGAGTTCTACACGTTGGGATACGGCGTCAGCGGCCTTGAGGGCATCAAGGTGGAGGCACCGGCTCCTGCCCGCAATGCACCGCGGAATGCCGCTCCGGCACCGGAGATCACTCCCACTGCAAATGCCATCCGCCTTCGCGGCTTCTGGCGCGCGGGCGAGGGGAATCCCAAAGGTAGCAATCTGGTCTATGAACTGATCGGCCGCCTTCGCAAGGAGCCCTTGCACCTCCGTTTCACTGTCGACCAGATCGATCCGAAGACCAAGAAAGTCACCGTCGTCGATCTCGAAGACTCGAAGCTCGTTCCGAAGCTCGAGAGTGCTCCGGCCTCTTCGGATTTCGCCGCTCCGTTCGAAGTCGTAATCCCGCTTTCCCGCGAGGTTCCCATCAAGTGATTCAACTCTTTAAAACCCCTTTCAACACGCCTCGACCATGAGCTGGATCCAGGAAAACCGTTTCGCCGCCGGATTGGGCGGCATCACCGCAGTCGCTGCCGCGGGCCTCATCTTCTGGGGCATCAAGGCTTCCGGCGACTACTCCACTGCCAAGGAGGAATACACCTCCGCCGCCGATGAGGTGGACCTCATGGCTGGTGGCAAGGTCTATCCGAGCGAAGACAACCTCCAGGCCAAGAAGAAGGCAGTCGCCGACTACAAGAAGTCGGTGGAGGACATGCAGGCTGCTTTCGAGAAATTCCGCACGCCGACCCCGGCGAATGTCGATCCCGCCGCCTTCAGCGACACGCTGCTGAAGGCGAAGGAGGTCGCCTCCAAGGCCTTCGCGGAGATCCTTCCGACCCCGACCGAAGTGCCTGCGGAGTTCTTCCTCGGCATGGAAGCCTACACCACCTCTCCGCCGGAGCGGGGTGCCACCGGCATCCTGACCTACCAGCTTGAGGCCCTCAGCGAGCTCATGGCGAATCTGGCTGCTGCAACGCCGGCCAAGCTCCTGAACATCCACCGCCCGCAGCTTGATGAAGAGAAGGCTGGTGCGAAGCCCTTCGATGCGAAAGGCAAGTCTTACCGCGCCCTGCCGGTCGAGATCGCCTTCAATGGCACCGAGGCTTCCGTCCGCAAGTTCCTCTCCTCGCTCGATGATTCGAAGACCCACTACTATGTGGTGCGCTCGATCCGTATCGTGAATGAGAGGCAGGTCGCCCCGACTTCCGCCGATGGCAACTTCGAGAAGACCGAAGAAGCCCAGCCGGATGCCGGTGCAGGCTCCTCCGATCCCTTCGGTGGTGCCGGTGGCTTCGTGCTGCCTGGCGATGACGCGGCCGCTCCTGCCGATGACGCGGCTCCTGCCGATGCTGCTGCTCCCGCTCCTGCCGCCGGTGGCGATGGAGTGATTCTTCAGCAGGTCCTCGGATCGGAGAAGCTCAACGTCTTCCTCCGCATCGACATCATCCAGTTCCTTGAGGCTCCCGCCGCCGCAGCACCCAAAGCCCAATCCTGATCCCGACATGTCCCAGCTTCCAAAAAACCTCGAAAAAATCCTGCTCGGTGTCGGCGGTGTCACCGCCCTTGCATGCGTCGGCCTGGGTGTCATGAAGACCAGCGCGGTCGATGCTGATTTCGTCCGCTCTGTTCCGTCCTCCGGCAAGGAGGAGATTGAGGTGCCAGAGGCACCGGAGGCCGCAAAGGCCGTCTCCTCCCTCACCTCGAATCGCGAGATCATCAAGCAGGAGCACGACGGTAGCCAGGTGGATACCTTCGTCGGCATCGCGCTCTTCGCCGATAAGAACGATCTGAACCGTTCCGTCGATCCACGCAAGGGAACCCCCGTTCACGAGGGTATCCCGAACAGCTGGTGGCTCGACAATGGCGCGAACATGACCTTCGCCAATTCGCCCGACCGCGATGACGATGGCGACGGCTTCACCAACCGCGAGGAATTCCTGGCCAAGACCCACCCGGTCGATGCTACTAAATATCCGCCGCTCGTGACGAAGCTCGCTTATGTGAAGGACGAATCCACCATGTGGTATGTCCAGTTCGGCCTTGAGTCGGGAGGCAAGTGGGCACCGCGTTTCGTCGCGCTGACCCCGGACAAGTCGAAGAAGCTCCAGAACCGCGTGAGCGCCGCCGAGATGCTCGCTGTCGGCGACACTTTCTTCAAGGAAGGCGACTTCGCGAACCGCTTCAAATTCGTCGGAATCGAGGAACGCGAGGTGAAGAGCGAGCGCACCGGCCTGGCCCAGAACGTCAAGATCGGCATCTTCGAAGAGCTCAAGGCCAACAAGGCGGGGGACAAGTATGAGTCCCAGGCAGGTCTCCCCGACGCCGAACTGGAGTCGAAGGCCTACTACGACCGCATTGCCGTGCTGGACCTCCGCGCCATCGGCTACGGTGGCAAGGAATTCAAGGTCGAGGAGCGCACCAAGTTCGCGCTTCCGCCGGATGCTCCCGAGAAGAATTACCTGCTCAAGAAAGTCACGCCCACCGGCATCGAAGTCGAGTACACCGACGCCAGCGGAGCGACCCAAACCCGCGAAATTCCAAAGGGCTGAATGCCTTTTGGAAAAATCAAATCGTTTTTGAAAATAGCGCTTCCCAACAGCCGGTTCGCCCGGCAGAACACAGCCCCAACCATGCAAAAAACGCCAATGCATCGCACCTACAGCACCGCTGCCGCCCTGATGGCCGTGGCCGCTGTGATGCCGGTCACGCTGACCACCGCCAACGCCGGAGAAGGATACTCCAGCGGCAGCTACAGCGGACTTGCCCAGAAAGAAATGATCCGCCGCCAGAATGCGGTCTCCCAGTCGGACACGCTCCGCGACGAAGGTCGTGAAGCCTATGCCAAGGGTGACTACAAGGTGGCAGTGGACAAGTACAAGGCCGCTCTGGACGTGCTTCCGGATGCACCGATGGTCAAGGACCGCCGGGACTACCTGACGCAGCTCCTTGCCGACGGTTCTTCCGCCCTTGGTGAGCAATACCGCAAGGTTGGCAAGTACAGCGAGGCCCGTCAGCTCGCGAATGACGTGCTCGCGTTGAACCCGAACAACGCTGAAGCCAAGCGCCTCAACGATTACCTCGACGACCCGATCCGCACGAATCCTGCGCTCACCTACGAGCACACGCAGAATGCCGACGAGGTCCGCCGCAAGCTCTACACCGCCGAAGGTGCCTACAACCTCGGCAAGTTCGACGAAGCCAACCTCACCTACGAGGAAGTGCTCCGCATCGACCCATACAACAAGGCTGCCCGCCGTGGTATGGAAGTCGTGGCCCAGGCCCGCGCCGACTACTACCGCGCTGCCTACGACCAGACCCGCGCCACCCTTCTCGCCGAAGTGGACCGCGCCTGGGAACTGGCCGTGCCTCCGATCGTCAATGAGGACCTGATCACCCCGGGCGGTGGCAACGACGCCAGCCTCGGCTCCGTCTCCATCACCGCAAAGCTCCGCCGGATCATCATTCCGGTGATCGACTTCGACAATACGTCGGTCGAGGAAGCCATCGACTTCCTTCGCGTGCGTGCCGTCGAGTTCGACACCAGCGAACTCGATCCAGCCAAGAAAGGTATCAACTTCGTGATCCGCAAGCCGCGCGCCGATGGTGGTGCCGCTGCTGCTGAGGGCGACGCAACCGCCGGTCTGGGTGCTGCCCAGGATCCCGGCGCGCTGCGCATCGACCAGCTCAGCCTGCGGAACATGCCGCTCTCCGAGGTCCTCCGCTATATCTGCGAAAAGACCCGCCTGCGCTACAAGGTGGACGATTATGCCGTCACCCTCGTCCCGGCTTCCGAGACCAGCGAAGACCTCATCAACCGCACCTTCACCGTGCCGCCGAACTTCCTCAGCCTTCTTGGCGAGGGTGCCGGTGGTGGCGGCGGTGGTGGTGGTAGTGACGATCCGTTCGCGGATAGCGGCAGCGGTGGTACGACGCTTCCTGTCCGTCGTACGATCGGTGAGTTGCTCAAGCAGAACGGTGTTACGGATGCAGCAGGCTCTTCCGCGTCCCTCACCGGCTCCCGCCTGGTGGTTCGCAACACCCCGACGAACATCGACCTCATCGAGTCCCTCGTGGACAACGTGAAGGATCAGACGCCGAAGCAGGTGAAGATCTCGACGAAGTTTGTCGAAATCTCCCAGGAGAACACCGACGAGCTCGGCTTCGACTGGATCGTTTCTCCCTTCGGTCTCTCCGCGAACCAGGTCTTCGCAGGCGGTGGCACGGTCGGCAACGGCCAGTCCCGCAGGAACACCGACTTCATCGGCGAGATCGCCGGTGTCACGATCCCGGGTATCCCTGCCGATCCGAGCACCAATGTCTCGAACATCGTGACCGCCGGCAACCGCTCCGGCCTCGGCGCGGTGAACCGCAACAGCATCGATGCGATCCTGAACAACACCGACCGCTCCGACTCGAGCGCGACCCCGGCTCCGGGCATCGCCGCCCTGACCGGCCTGTTCTCGGATGGCCAGGTGCAGATGATCATGCGCGGTCTCGCGCAGAAGAAGGGCACCGACCTCATGACCGCGCCGAGCATCACTGCTCGCTCCGGTGAGAAGGCGCTCATCGAGATCATCCGCGAATTCATCTACCCGACCGAATACGAGCCCCCCGAACTCCCGAACTCCATCGGCAGCAGCTTCGATGGCGGCGGTGGCGGCGGTCTCGGCCTGGGCAGCGCAAGCTCCTTCCCGGTCACCCCGGCGACCCCGACCTCGTTCGAGACCCGGAACACCGGTATCACCCTCGAGATCGAGCCGACCATCGGTGGCAATGACTTCGTGATCGACCTCCGCTTCGCACCGGAAATCGTCGAGTTCGAAGGCTTCGTCAACTACGGCAGCCCGATCCAGTCCCCGGCGACCGACTTCCTCGGCAACCCGACCACGGTGACCATCACGGAAAACCGTATCGAAATGCCGGTCTTCTCGACCCGCCGCGTGACCACCGCCCTGACCATCTATGACGGCTACACCGTCGCGGTCGGCGGCCTGATGCGCGAGGACGTGCAGACGGTTGAGGACTCGGTGCCGATCTTCGGTGATATCCCGATCGTTGGTCGTCTGTTCCAGTCGAAGGCTGAAAACCGGATCAAGAGCAACCTGATCATCTTCGTGACCGCGAACATCATCGATGCGACCGGTCGTCCGCTCCGCGGCGTCGAGGCTACCCCTCGCGCTGACCTGGGTGGTGACCCGATGATGGATGTCGGCACCGGTGTGCTGCCTCCGATCGAGCAGTGATTCGTCACTGATCCACACGAGGATCAAACTATCTGAAGACGGCCGGGAGAGCGATCTCCCGGCCGTTTTTTCGTTTCCAGAAAGGCGAGGGGGAAGTGGGCGCATCATTTCGGCGTTGCCCGTGGCGGCGGCCCGGCGTCAACTCCGGTCGTGCTTGTCTTTGGCCTCAGTGGCGGGATCGCCAGCGGGAAATCCACCGCCTGCCGCATCCTGCAGGAAGTGTGTCCCGGTGCGGTCATCTTTGACGCGGATGCGTGCGTCCACCGGCTTTTCGCGTGGGATGCGGCGGTCGTTTCCGCCGTGCGGGAGCGGTTTGGCGACGGGGTGATCACGGCGGCCGGGGCGGTGGATCGCGGCGCCCTGCGCGGTGCCGTCTTTGGCGATGCGGAAGCGCGGAGGGACCTGGAGCGGATCGTTCATCCCCGGGTGCGGGAGGAATGTCTTGAATCTTTGGCGGTTGCCCGCAAACTCCCGGCGTCCCTGTTCGTGGCGGACATCCCGCTCCTGTTCGAGAACGCATTCGACTTCGGGCAGCACGGAAACCTCCTGGTGGCGGCCGGTCTCGAAACCCGGTATCGGCGGATCCGCGAGCGGAATGGCTTCGACGATGCCACCATCGCTTCCATCCTCGCGGCGCAGATGCCCCAGGAGGAAAAGCTGCGCAGGGCCGACCATGTCTTATGGAACGAGGGACCGCCCTCCGTTCTCGGAGCGCAGTGGCTGCGCTTCCTCCACTCCCACGCCATCATGAGCGACGATACCAGCCTGCCTGAAACCCCTGCCACTGCCGCACCGGCCGTCCAGGAAGCAGCACCCTTGCCCCAGACCATCGATATCAATGCCTTCCGCCAGAAGCCGCTCGGAGAGCTGCTGACCATGGCCGAGGCCGTGCCCGCCCGCATCACGCCGGGCGCGCCAAAGACCCAGCTCGTCTTCGAGCTGCTCAGCTTTTACGCGAACGAGGGTGCAACGCTGATCGGCGAGGGCATCGTGGAGCAGGCGAAGGAAAACTACGCGATGCTGCGCGACCCGGCCCGGAGCTTCCGGACCTCGCCGGACGATCTCTACATCAATGGCCACCTGCTGCGTGACCACGTCCTGCGACCGGGGAATCGCGTGAAGGTGCGCATCCGTGCGCCGCGCGACCGGGACAAATATCTTTCCGCTACTGAGATCCTCGAGATCGAGGGCATCCCGGTCGCCGACTACAAGACGCCGAAGGAATTCGACAAGCTCACCCCGCTTTTCCCCGACCGACGCATCGTGCTGGAAGGGGATGGCCCGGAGTCGGTGGGCGTCCGCGTGCTCGACCTCGTCGCGCCGCTGGGCAAGGGCCAGCGCGGCCTCATCGTCGCGCCGCCGCGCGGGGGTAAGACCATCCTGCTGAAGCAGATCGCCAAGTCCATCCGCCGGAATCACCCGGAGGTGGAGCTGATCGTGGTGCTGCTGGATGAGCGCCCGGAGGAAGTCACGGACTTCGAGGAGACCGTGGGTGCCGCCGTTTACGCCTCCACCTTTGACGAGCCCGCCCGCCGCCATGCTCAGGTCGCGGACCTCGTCATCGAGCGCGCCCGCCGGCTGGTGGAGCAGGGGAAGGATGTCGTGCTGCTGCTCGACAGCCTCACCCGCCTCGCCCGCGGCCACAATTCCGCGAACCAAGGCGGCCCGATCGGCAGCGGCGGCATCAGCCCCGCGGCCCTGCAGAAGTCGCGCAAGTTCTTCGGCAATGCCCGCAATGTCGAGGAAGGCGGCAGCCTCACCGTCCTGGCGACCGCGCTCATCGAGACGGAGAACCGGATGGACGACGTGATTTTCGAGGAATTCAAGGGCACGGGCAACATGGAGGTCCGTCTGGACCGCGAGCTCGCGGAAAGACGTGTCTTCCCGGCCATCCATATCCCGCAGAGCGGCACCCGGAATGACGAGCGCCTGTATCATCCCGAGGAGTTCGTGAAGGTGCTCGACCTGCGCCGCCAACTCGCCCAATTGCCGATCGGAGATGCGATCGAGACACTCCTGAAAAATCTCAGGGCCACGAAGACAAACGCGGAATTATTGCTCCGCGGATTGCGATGATGGACCTTGTAAAGACCATGTAACGCGTTGGTCCCTGAAAGGTTGAGATGCTTGAAACAGCGGGGTTTTCAGGCTGCTTTCGATCTGAGAAATCTTCTTGTCAAAGCGAAACGTGCGCGAAAGGTTTCAGCCCATGCAAACCCACCGGCTTGTAGCCACTGCAGCAACATTTCTTGGTCTCACTCTCACGGCGGCCCGCGCGGATCTGTACATGGAGTTGCAGATCAACAAGCGCCACCTCCAGACGGGTGGATTTGCCGTCCGGTTCGACCAGGGCGACATGAACCTCTATCTCCAGGATGGCGAGGTGAATCTCGCCGCCTGCTCGAGCGACCCGCAGCTTTTCTTCTACGGCCCGCACCTCGGCTGCGCCCTCGGTATCACGGGATATGTCGCTTATGGTGACTTCAATCGCGACGGCGTGTCCGACGCGAACCAGTATTGGTCCATCGACAGCGTGGTTCCCGCTTTCCGCGTCGCTCCCGGTTTCCCGGACCTTTGCTCGCTGATCTCCGCTCCGCCGAGCAAGCTGCCGCGCCCGCTGAAGCTTTTCCGCGACGGCAAGGTGACCGTCTTCCATGACCTCCGCACGCCGCAGGTCACCCAGTACAATCTGGCCTTCTACGAAATGGTCCGCCGCTACGGCTCCGTCCGCCAGGTGGAGACCGCCGTGGCCGCCGGCACCATCGATGCCACCGCCGCCACCGGCACGATCAATGTGGTCGTCACCGGTCAGGGCATCGTCGGCTCCCCGCTCACCATCCCGGTGACGCTGGTCCCGCAGACGGAGGACACGACGATCCTGCCGCTCTTCGCCGAGGAGTGGGCCGAGAACGTCCGCGTGGCCCTCGCCGCGCAGCCCGCCATCACCTCGCTCTACACCGTGAGCGGCAGCGGCAATGCCATCGTGCTCACCGAGATCACGCCGAATGGCAATGACGCCACCCTGAACGTGGCCATCACGCCGGGCACTTTCACGAGCCCGAATTTCCCGATCGACACCAGCGTGAACTCCGTGGCCGGCACCGTGGTGGCCGCCCCGGCAGCCGCGCTGAAGCAGATGAATGAGGAGCTGGTCAACGGCCGCTACATCTTCTCTTTCCCGAGCCTGCAGAACCCGCAGAGCGTCCCGGTGAACATGCCGGTGACCATCGTGCCGAACGTCGAAGCCTTTGGCTCGAATCCCCGCAAGAAGGGTGGATTCCAGTTCCTGAACGGCAAGTTCGACAACGGCTACTACCAGATGGACCCCCGGATCATCAACACGATCCGCTGGACCGGCAACGACGCGACGAACATCGTCCCGGGCGACCAGATCTACTTCTCCATCCTGACCCCGGCGGAAGATCGTCTTTCCTTCCCGCCGACCATCCCGCAGGCCCCGGTCATCCTGTCCTCGCCGACCGTGCAGAGCTACACCCTGCCACCTTCGTTCTACGACGTGGGCCAGGAAGGTGTCGTGGACGTGCGCTACCAGCGTGACCTCTCGGTCTCCCCGAGCACGAAGGATCGCTCGCGCCGCGAGTTCCGCATGCGTGTGAAGTTCGTGGACACCTACGCGGGCTACGCGCAGCTCACCTTCCCGCTGGGAACGAACCGCGACACCAGTGCGAACGGTAACTACGATGGCGACGCCCTGAGCAATCTCGAGGAGTATGCCTTCCAGTTCCCGACCAATGCGGACCTGAATGCGACTGCCCGTGAAACCTTCGTCCCGGCGCTCGTTCCCGAGTCCGGCGCGCCGGGCTTCCCGCTGCTGGTCGAAGAATTCAACCGCGTGATCCAACAGGAGCCCGAGCCGATCCTCGATGCCGCCGCCCAGCCAGCCGGTCCCATCGGGCCTGAGCTGGATGGCACGAACCGCATCGTCTATCGCGTGCCGAAGCGCGCCCGCACCGGCACCAGCCTGAACTACAGCTTCGTGGAAAACACCACGAACGCGAAGGGCAAGGTGAAGAGCAAGAAGATCAAGGCCGGTCCGAAGTGGGAAATCATCGAGGAAAGCGGTCCGACCGTGACCCGCAACGTGCAGATCGAGGTGACCGTCCTCGATCCGACCACCCGCGAGGTTTACTTCGTCCGGACCCGCTCGGGCACCACGAACGTGAATATCACGCAGAAGTACCTGACCCTGCGCAGCAAGGCTCCGGTCAAGAATCCTGCGGCACCGCTGCCGACGCTGGCCGTGAAGGTCGCATCGGTCGATATCCGGTAATTGCGGAGAGGTGGAACATCTGGCGCATGCCACTTGCATTCCATCGAGTTTGATTTGAAACTCCGGGCCCGTTACGGGGTCCGGAGTTTTTCCATATACATAGAGTCCCGGCCTTATTCATGTCTTCTCCAGTATTGGTTCACACGTCTGATGATCTTGCGGCATTGTTGAGCCGCTCGGGTAGCTCGGAGATTTGTGCCATCGATACCGAGGCGGATAGCCTCCACCGCTACCGTGAGTCGCTGTGTCTGGTGCAGTTTTCCTGCGGGGGTGAGAATGTGCTCATCGACCCCTTGGAAATCCAGGATCTCGCTCCGCTGGGGACCTTCCTCGAGGGGCGGACGGTGTGGATGCACGGCGCGGACTACGACATGACCATGCTGCGCCGGGCCTTTGGTACCTTGCCGCCGGCGGTGTATGATACCCAGATCGGCGCGCGCCTGCTCGGCGTGCGGCGCTTCGGCTTGGCGGATCTGGTGGAGCTTTACTTCGGTGTGGTGCTCTCGAAGTCGTCCCAAAAGGCGGACTGGGGCAAGCGCCCGCTCTCTCCGAAGATGATGGAGTACGCGCTGAATGACGTGCACTTCCTCCTGCCGATGGGAGAGAAGATCTCTGCGGAGTTGAAAGCGAAGGGCCGCTACGAGTGGTTCCTGGAGAGCTGCGATGCCGCCCGCATCAAGGTGCTGGAGCGCGACGAAACCCGTGGCGAGCCATGGCGCATTCAGGGCTCCGGGCGTCTCGACCGCGCGGGTCTGAATTTCCTGAAGTCACTCTGGGAGTGGCGCGACGCCGAGGCTGCCTCGTGGGATCGCCCGTCCTTCATGGTGGTGACAAACCGGCAGCTCATCGACTGGAGTCTCGCGCTCTGCTCCGGCAAGCGCATCGACATCCCGCCGCACTATCGCCCGGAGCGGCGGAAGCGCCTCATGGAGGTGCTGGATGCCGCGCGTGCGCGTCCGCAGGAGGAGTGGCCGGAGAAGCCGCGCGGCCTGCGCCGGCGTCGTGACTCGGAGTTTGACGCCCGTGTGGCGGCCCTAATTTCCGCCCGCGATGCGAAGGCCGCGGAGCTGGATATCGATGGTTCGCTGATCGCGCCCCGGTCCATCATCGAGTCGATTGCCGAGGGTGAAGCGGCCCCGGCGGACGTGCTTTTGCGCTGGCAGCGCGAGTGCCTCGGGATGGGCTGATTTTGCGTCGTTTCTTCGTCATGTAACCGGCAGAGGATGAACCGGTTGCATGGGTGGAAAATCTGGCCCGTTTTATCGGGTTTTTCGGCATTCAGTCCTTGTCTCGCGCGCGCGTATTTCAGACCTTTTGCGCGCCCATGTCCGAAGAGCATCAGGAGCCTGAAAAGGCCGATACGAACGTCAGCGGTGACCAGGAATACAGCGCCGCCCAGATCGACAAACTCGAAGGCTTGGAGGCCGTCCGCAAGCGGCCCGGCATGTACATCGGCGACCCCGACGAGCGCGGCCTGCACCACTGCGTTTTCGAGGTTCTCGACAATTCCATCGACGAGCACCTCGCGGGCTATTGCGACCGCATCAGGGTCTCGATCCATGTCGATGGCTCGATCTCCGTGGCTGACAATGGCCGCGGTATCCCGGTCGATGTTCACCCGAAATTCGGCATCCCGGCGGTCGAGCTGGTGCTGACGAACCTACACGCGGGCGGCAAGTTTGGCCAGGGCGCCTACAAGTATTCCGGCGGTCTGCACGGCGTGGGCGCGAAGTGCGTGAACGCTCTCTCGGATTGGTTCAAGGCGGAGGTCTATCGCGATGGGAAGGTCCACGCGATCTCCTTCGAGCGCGGCAAGACGACCCTGCCGCTGCACGTGGTGGGCGAGGTGGATGCGAAGCGCACCGGCACCACGATCACCTTCTTCCCGGACGCGACCATCTTCGTCGATACGATCGAGTTCCAGTTCGACCGGCTCTCGACGCGCATGCGCGAGCTCGCCTTCCTGAATCCCGGCCTGACTATCGACCTCGAGGACGAGCGCCCGGAGTCTGCACGAAAGACGTCCTTCTTCTACGCGAAGGGCATCGTGGAATTCGTGAACGAACTCGGGAAGAGCAAGACGGTCATCCACGACGAGCCCGTCAGCATTTCCGGCAAGCGCCAGATCGAGATCGACTACGACGGCAAGCAGTCGCAGGAGGATGTCTTCGCCGATATCGTCTTCCAGTACAACGACTCATACAACGACCAGATCCTCTGCTTCGCGAACTCGATTCCGAACGCGGACGGTGGCACTCACCTCACCGGCTTCCGCACGGCGCTGACCCGCGGCATCAACCAGTACGCGAAGGCGAACAAGATCCTGAAAGAGAAGGACGTGGCGCTGACCGGCGATGACGTTCGCGAGGGCCTCGTCTGCGTGATCTCCGTGAAGATGCCGAGCCCGCGCTTCTCCTCGCAGACGAAGGGCAAGCTGGTGAACTCGGAGATCGAGGGCGTCGTCTCCTCCATCGTCTATGAGGGCCTCGTCCAGTACTTCGACGAGAACCCGGCGCTGGCGAAGAAGGTCATCGAGAAATCGCTGAATGCCGCGCGTGCCCGTGAGGCCGCACGCAAGGCCCGCGAGACGGTGCGGAAGTCCGCGCTCTCCGGTGGCGGGCTGCCAGGCAAGCTGGCGGACTGCTCCGAGCGCGATCCGGCGAAGTCCGAGCTGTACATTGTCGAAGGTGACTCCGCAGGTGGCTCGGCCAAGCAAGGCCGGGACCGCCGCACGCAGGCCATCCTGCCGCTGCGCGGAAAGCTCATCAACGTGGAGAAGGCCCGCCTGCACCGCGCGCTGCAGAACAAGGAAATCCAGAACCTGATCACCGCCATCGGCGCGGGCATCGGCGATGGCGAGCAGGACGGCTCCTTCAATATCGACAAGGTCCGCTACCACAAGGTCGTCATCATGACCGATGCCGACGTGGACGGCTCGCACATCCGCACGCTGCTGCTGACCTTCTTCTGCCGCCACATGCCGGAGCTGGTGAAGCGCGGCTTCCTCTACATCGCGCAGCCGCCGCTCTACCTCGTCACGCGGAAGAAGCGGTCCGAATACGTTCAGGACAATGACCAGCTCAACAAGATCCTCATCGAGCTCGGCTCCAGCGAGGTGGAACTGCGCACGCAGGACCAGTCCCGCAGCTTCTCCCCGGAGGAGCTGAAGGTGATCCTGGAGAACCTGTCCGCGCTTTCACGCTACTCGAATTCCATCGAGGGCAATGGCGGCCGCTTCAAGGAATACCTCGCCGCGCGCCGCGACGGGAAGCTGCCGGAGTACATGATCCGCGTCCGAATCGGGAATGATGAGAGCGTGCTCTACTTCCCGGATGAAGTCGCGCTGCGTGCCTACGCCGCGGAGAACCGCGACCTGCGCCTCTTTGACGAGCCGCTGACGGATGAAGAGGCTGCCGCGCACACCGGCCCGTCCCGCCGCGCGAATCTCCACGAGCTGCACGAGTCGCACGCCATCGCGCGCATCTTCAGCCGCCTGAATGAGAGCGGCATCGATACCGCGAAGTTCTCCGATGACGACACGCCGCTCTTCGAACTCCTCGAAGGCGACGGCGAGAAGCAGAAGATCCATCCGGTCTTCTCGCTGCCCGAGGTGCTCGTTCGCGTCCTCGAGATCGCCAGCCGCGGCGTCCAGATCAAGCGATTCAAGGGTCTGGGCGAAATGAATGCCAAGCAGCTCTTCGAGACCACCATGGACCCGGAGACCCGCCAGTTCCTCCGCGTCCGCCTCGACGAGGACAATGCCGTGGAGGCCGACAAGATGTTCGACGTCCTCATGGGCGACATCGTCGAGCCGCGGAAGCGGTTCATCGAAGACAACGCGCTGAACGTCCGGAATCTCGACGTGTAACCGATGCCCGGTGACAAACCAAAGCTGACGAGGGAAAGGATTTTGGCCGCCCTCGACGCTCTTGACGCCATCCTTCAGCGGAAGGGCGTCATGGGTGAGCTTTGCATCTTCGGTGGGGCCACCATGGTCCTTGCGTTCGATGCCCGTCTGTCCACGCGTGATGTCGATGCGGTCTTCATGCCGAAGAGTGAGATTTCCGGAGCTGCGGAGCAGGTCGCGGAAAATCTGGGGCTTCCGGCTTCTTGGCTGAATGACGGGGTCAAGGGCTTCGTGTCGGCCACCGGCGAGCTGACGGATGAGGGCATGCCACAGTGGCCGAATCTCCGCATACTCCGTCCATCCACCCGCTACCTGCTGGCAATGAAGTGCATGGCCAGCCGCGTGGCAGGCTACGATGGAGGAGGGGACCGGGCCGACATCGTGTTGCTCTGCCGGGAGCTCGGCTTCACCACGAGCAAGCAAGTCCTCGACGTTGTCGCGGAGTATTATCCCGCCGAGATGATTTCCGCGAAGACCACTTTCTTCATCGAGGAAATCATCGCCGAGATAGAAGGAGGCAAGCCATGAAATCTCTCGCCGTACCCATGACCGAGGCATTCGGTGAAGTGAGCAGCGACGAAGACTTCGGCTATGCGCTCCGCGACTTTCTGGATCGCTTCCGTGAGCAGCCCGACTTGTCGCTGATCACGGACGAGCCCGCCTTGCTTGAGCCGACACTCAGCGACGGCGGCCACGCGGATGCGTTTCTTGCAGCCACCGCGGCTTGGCTTGCCAACAACCACCGGCTACGCGTGCCGGATTGGGCGAAGGGCTCCACCCGCGCACTGGCAGAGCCACGCTTCGCCGCCCGCTCTCACAATCTTCGAATGGTCCTGCTTCAGGAAAGCCCCACCGAGTTCCGCCTCCGCAATCTCTTCGTCTCCGCCAACGCGCTTTCCCGCGCCTGAACTTTTTCCCGCATGTCTCAAGATTCGATCAAACCCATCAACGTCGCCGAGGAGCTTTCCAGCTCGTTCCTCGAGTACTCGATGTCGGTCATCATTTCGCGCGCGCTTCCGGATGTGCGCGACGGCCTGAAGCCTTCCCAGCGCCGCGTGCTCTATGCGATGCGCCAGCTCGGCGTGACGCCCGGCAAGGCCCACGTGAAGTGCGCGAAGATCGTCGGTGAGACGATGGGTAACTACCACCCGCACGGCGACCAATCCATCTACACCACCCTCGTGAACATGGGCCAGCCATGGTCGATGCGCGAGATGCTCGTGGACGGGCAGGGGAACTTCGGCTCGGTGGAAGGCGATGCCGCGGCATCCATGCGATACACCGAGGCGCGCCTGCACCACCTGGGCATGGCGATGATGGAGGACCTCGACAAGGACACCGTCGACTTCCAGCCGAACTACGACGGCTCGCTGGAGGAGCCCTCGGTGCTCCCGTCCGCTTTCCCGAATTTCCTCGTCAATGGCGGCACCGGCATCGCCGTCGGCATGGCGACGAACCTCGCCCCGCACAACCTGGGCGAAGTCATCGACGGCATCTGCGCGCAGATCGACAATCCCGAGATCACGTTGCCGGAGCTGATGCAGTACATCAAGGGGCCGGACTTCCCCGTGTCCTGCGAGATCCGCGGCATCCGCGGCATCGAGGAATACTTCCGCACTGGGCGCGGCTCCATGCGCCTCCGCGGCAAGGTGGAGATCGAGGAAAACGAGAACGGCAAGTCGCTCATCGTCATCCGCGAGGTCCCCTACGGCGTGAACCGCGCCGTGCTGCAGGAGCGCATCGCGGAGCTGGTGAATGAAAAGGCGCTCACCGGCATCTCCGGCATGCGTGACCTTTCCGACGAGGAGACGCGCATCGAGATCGAGCTGAAGCGCGACGCCCGCGCGCAGGTCGTGGTCGCGCAGCTCTTCAAGCTCACCGCGCTGGAGACGTCCTTCAGCGTGAACATGCTGGCGATTCACAAGAACCGCCCGAAGCAGCTTTCGCTGAAGGAGGTCATCGACGCCTACATCGAGCACCGCCGCGAGGTCGTCATCCGCCGCACACGCTTCTTGCTGGGCAAGGCGGAAGAACGCGCCGAGCTGCTGGAGGCCTTCCTTCTCGCGCTGGGCCACCTCGATGACTTCATCAAGATCATCCGCGACTCGAAGAACCGCGACGAGGCCCGCGAACGCCTCGCCGCCTATCAATTCTCCACCGCCACCGCCGAGGGGCTGGGCATCCTCATCCGCTCGCAGGCCGCCGTGCAGGGAGACCGCTATGTCTTCAGCGAGCGCCAGGTGAATGCCATCCTCGAGCTGCGTCTCTATCAGCTCACCGGCCTGGAGCGCGACAAGGTGAAGGGCGAGTACGACGAGATCCTCGAGACCATCAAGGACCTGCTCGACATCCTCGCCCGCGAGGAGCGCGTGCTGAATATCATCAAGGACGAGCTCCGCGCGATCCGCGAAAAGCACGCCACCCCGCGCAAGTGCCCCATCCTCGCCGAGGCCGGCGAGATCGCGATGGAAGAGCTCATCGCCAATGACGCGATGATCGTCACCCTCTCGCACCGCGGCTACGTGAAGCGCACCCCGGCCACCGAGTACCGCCTGCAGGGCCGCGGCGGCAAGGGCCTGAAGGGCATGGAGACAAAGGCCACCGCGAAGGACGAGGCCGACGATTTCATCGAGCATCTCTTCAGTGTCCAGGCGCACGATTACCTGCTCTTCTTCACGAATACCGGCCGCGTCTATGTCGAGCGCGTCTATGGCCTGCCCGAGGGCTCGCGCACCTCGACGGGCCGCAGCATCAAGAACGTCCTCGACCTGAAGCCCGACGAGAAGATCGCCGCGCTGCTGCGCCTCGAGCGCGCGACCGATGAGAATGGCAACGACGTGACCTTCCGCGAGGACGCCGGCTACATCTTCTTCGCCACCCGCAATGGCAAGGTGAAGAAGACCGCGCTGAATGACTTCCGCAACTACCGCAAGGCCGGCCTCACCGCCATCAACCTCGACGAGGGCAATGACCTCATCGGCGTGAATCTCACCACGGGTGACAACGAGATCATCCTCGTCACCCGTGATGGCATGAGCATCAAGTTCACCGAAGGCGTTTACAAGAAGCCCCAGGGAGAGCCCGAGGATGGTGAGGAGCCGGAGTCGGAAGAAGAAGCCTCTGAAGACGAGGGCAGGCCGCAAATCCGTCCGCAAGGCCGCGCGACCGCCGGTGTCACGGGCATCCGCCTGCGGAAAGATGACTATGTCGTCGGCATGGCGATCGTTTCGGAGGAGACGATGCTACTCGTCGCCTCGGAAAACGGTCTCGGCAAGCGCACCGCCTTCTCCAGCTATCGCTCCCTCCGCCGCGGCGGCCTGGGTGTGAAGACGCTCAACGTCACCGACAAAACTGGCAAGGTCGTCAGCGCTGTCGCCGTCACCGAGGAAGACGAGCTCATGCTCATGACCTCCACCGGCCAGAGCATCCGCATCAAGGTCGGCGGTGAAAAGGGCATCCGCGAGACCGGCCGTGTCGCCCAGGGCGTGAAGCTCCTCACGCTGAAGGAAGGCGAGAAGCTCCAGGACGTCGCCATCGTCATCCCTGACGGTGAGGACGCTGTCGGCGAAGACTCCGCGGCCCTCGCGGGCGACGAGTCATCCTCGGATGCGGGCACCGTTTCCGGTGAATCCACCGCCGCCGATGGAGATGCCCCGGACAGCGGGGACGAGTCCTGATCAAGCGGACCTCCGGTGGGCGAATATAATGCGGATTGGCATGGCTTTCCTCTTGCCAGTCCGCCCCCGTCCACCGATGGTCCCGCCCGTCAAGTCACGGGGCGTAGCTCAGCCTGGTAGAGCGCCTGCTTTGGGAGCAGGATGTCGTCAGTTCGAATCTGGCCGCCCCGACCACCATCTGTCCCGGTGGTTTTTGTGAGACTTCAAATGATGGCTCGTCAGGGCTGTCGCCCTTCCGGCGGATCGGGCTATTGAACGAGCCTCAACCGCGCCGTCGCATTACGGTGGTCTCGTGAGGAAAATCCGTTGCGGTTTCCGTGGCTTGGGCCAAATGGAGAGAGCCGCCGTGGCGCTCGTCCCTATCCATGAAAATTCGTAGCTCGGATCTCCTGTTGATCGGCGCAACTGCCGCCATATCAATCGCTGCCACCATCTTCGGGAAGAATTTCATCGCGGGGGAGAAGAAGATCAAACGCCGGATCCGCCATCTTTACGGCGTTCATGATCCACAATTCGAGCGTGCGATGAGCCAGCTCCTGGGGCCACCCATCCTCGATGGGAACAAGGTCGAGGCTCTCCACAACGGGGAAGCCATCTTTCCGGCCATGCTCGCTGCCATCGAGAGCGCTCAGCGCACGATCACCTTCGAGACATTCATCTACTGGGACGGCCTGATATCGCAGAAGTTTGCGGAAGCCCTCTCCCGCAAGGCCCGGCAGGGAGTCAGGGTCCATGTGCTGATCGATGGCGTCGGCTGCAACTGCCTCGATGCCGCCTCGCTGAGGCAGATGCGCGAGGCCGGCGTGGAGCTGGAGATCTACCACATCGCGAACCTCGCCCGCGCCAATCACCGGACCCACCGCAAGCTGCTTGTAATCGATGGCAAGCTTGGCTTCACCGGCGGAGTCGGGATTGCCGATGAATGGGATGGCGATGCACGCGGGCCGGATGAGTGGCGGGATTCTCACTATCGTGTGGAGGGCCCCGTCGTGGCGCAGATGCAGGCTGCCTTCCTGGACAACTGGATGAAAACCCGCGCCGTCGTCCTTCATGGGGATGACTACTTTCCTCACTTGGAGAAGAAGGGTTCCCACCGTTGCCAGATGTTCAAGAGTTCGCCGATGGAGGGCAGCGAGAGCGCGAGGCTCATGTTCAATCTCTCCATCACCTCGGCACGGGAGTCCGTGAAGATCGGGAATGCCTACTTCGTTCCGGACGATCTCACCACTGCCGCGCTCATAGAGGCGGCGGCGCGCGGTGTCCGGGTCACGATCCTCGTGCCCGGTTCGCAGATCGATTCACAACTGGTCCACCACGCCTCCCGCAATCGCTGGGGCGAGCTGCTGCGCCACGGCATCAAGGTCTATGAATTCCAGCCCTCCATGTATCACTGCAAGTGCATGATCATCGATGATCTGTGGACATCCGTGGGCTCGGCCAACTTCGACAACCGCTCGTTCCGCCTGAACGATGAGGCAAACCTCAGCGTGATCGATGAAGGCTTCGCCCGCGATGCCTCCGCCAAGTTTGATGAAGACCTGGCGAGGTCGCGGGAGTTCATCTTGGAAGATTGGGAGTCACGTGATCTTGCGACGAAGGCCTCGGATTGGGTCGTGTCGCTGACCCGCTCCCAGCTCTAGTCCCATTGCCAGAATAGGGTGCTTGCCAATCCGGGATGGTTTCCCGGCTCGGCACCGTTTCCTATTTGGCGGCGCTG
Organism: Luteolibacter flavescens; assembly: GCF_025950085.1. NCBI lineage: Bacteria > Pseudomonadati > Verrucomicrobiota > Verrucomicrobiia > Verrucomicrobiales > Verrucomicrobiaceae > Neoluteolibacter > Neoluteolibacter flavescens. The sequence goes on along the minus strand of NZ_JAPDDS010000008.1, from coordinate 175,260 downwards.
GAACCGGTGCGCTTCACCTCGGGATCAATCCGCGCGCCGAGGTCGGCATGACCCTATAACGGTACCGGTGATATGATGATCGACGAGCCCGGGCTGTATCCGATCTGGCAACCGGCGAGATAGTGGTCTTGCAGGTGCGTTGTGGCGCTGATGCCTGCCTCGCGGTGGGCGATACACCGTTGCTATTGATCGGCTGGATCGTGCGGCAGGTCAGCAAGTTTCGCGATGATATACCGATATGCGTGCAGAGTGCGCGGTTTGCCTGATTTCTGCCGCTAGTCCATCGCCGAGTCATTTTGCAAGCCGCCAAGAGGTAGGATGTCATCATCTGGTTTCGGGTTGACGCCATAAATGGCGCTCTTCAAACAACTCGATACCCATGAAACCCATTAATCGATCACTCTGCCGTCAGGCTTCACTTTTTCTGACTCTCATGCCTCTGGGCGGCATCGCCACGGCGGCCACCGTGGACTCCGCCGCTTCGGGAAATTGGAATGCCACGGCGACCTGGTCCGGTGGCGTGGTCCCGCTCCCCGGAGCCGCTGATACCGCCAATATCCTCACGGGGCACACGGTGCTCTACACGAATGGAGCACCCTTCGCGGGCCTCGATGGGTCGAATGATTTCGGCGTGAGCAATGGGAATTCCATCAACATCAATGGCGGCGTGCTCAGCCAGTCTGAAGGTGGATGGTGGGTGCGCATCGGTCACAAGGGCGTGGGCACCCTCAATATCAATGACGGACGCTTCCACGTGACCGACTCCACCGGCGGCGGCACCAATCTCCAGGTGGGCGTGGAAGCCAATGGCAACGGCACCATCAAGGTCGGCGACAATACCGGGGCCGCCGGCAGCGCCGTGCTCAATCTCCGCGACCGCGTGGACCTGTCCCCGAATGTCGGCGCATTCACCATGAATCTCGCCCCCTCCACGGGAACGGTCGGCGTTGTCACCATCAACTCCGACGGCGTGCTCGAAGGCGACCAGAAGACATGGAACGGCACCACCATCGTCCTGAATCCCCATATCCGCATCGGGCAATCGACCTCCGATTTTCAGAGCGTCCTCACGGTGAATGACGGCGGGAAATTCAATGCACGGGGCAATGTCGAGGTTGGCGCGGGTGGCGGAGCCAAGGGCTTCCTCCATCTGGACGGCTTCCCGGCTCGCATGGACATGACGGACGGGGAGCTCACCGTCGGCTTCACCGGCACGGGAGCGATGACGGTGGAGGATTTCGCCGTCTTCTCCAGGGTCAATACCGTCGAAGCGAGATCCGATCTCTATGTCGGCCGGAATGGCACCGGCAACGGTACGATCACCATCGCCACCGGAGGTGAGTTCCGTCGCGAAACGGGGGCGAACGTCGGTGACCTGCGCATCGGCTTCAATGGCACCGGCGTCCTGAATGTCGAACTCGACGGCCTCTACTACAATGCCTCGGGCAACTGGGACTGGCTCGGCCAGGGCACCACCGGCAACGGAACGGTCAACGTGAACGGAGGCACTTACGAGATCGCCGGGGCCTCGAATCTCATCGTGGGCCTCGATGGTACGGGCACCTACAATCATAACAGCGGCACCACCAATGTCAGCGGGATCCGGGCCGGCGTGAACAACGGCACAGGTCTCATCAACGTCGCGGACGGCTCATTCGTCGTCCGTGGAGCGCTCTTCTTGGGAGGTGACGCGCTCAACAGCCTGGGAACCGGCTCCGCCACCATGAATCAGACCGGTGGCGAGGTCTTGGTCGCCGGTTCGTTGGTCGTGGGCCTCGCGGCGAACCACAGCGCCACTTACAATCTTACCGCTGGCACCGCATCGCACACCGGCTCGGACATCAGCGTCGGCGAATCCGGCACCGGCACGCTCACCATCGCGGCCGGGGCGACACTCAACGACTCCTCCACCACCGCCGGGCAGCTCTTCGTCGGACGGAATGAGGGATCGAATGGCACGCTGATCGTGAATGGCACGCTCACCAAAACCAATGGCACCTTCCCCATCCGCGTCGGGAACGGCAATGCGGACGGAGTGGACAACACCAACGGCACCGGCCTCCTGGGAGGCACTGGTAGCATCTCCTCAGATACCGGAGTGCGCATCGGCGGCCACGGCACGCTCACCGCAGGTCTCACCACCACCGTCGGCGTCCTCGGCATCACGGGAAACCTCTCCTTCACCACCGGTGGCAAGTTCCACGTGGACGTCGACGGCGCCACCGCCGACCGGGTGAATATCACCGGCAATGTCGATCTTTCCGGCGACAACTTCACCTTCAATGCCCTCACCGCACCAACTGCCGAGAACTACATCCTCGCCAAATATACCGGCACGCTGACCGGCACGCCCTCCGGCATGAGCGTCCCCTCCGGCTATGCTCTCGAGCACGACGCCACCGCCAAGGAGATCCACCTGAAGAAAGTCACCGTCGGCGGGGGCTACTCGTCCTTCATCGCGCAATTCCCCGGTCTCAGCGAGGCGGACAAGCTCCCGGGCGCGGACCCGGATGGCGACGGCCTCAGCAACCTGATCGAGTATGCCATCGCGGGGATGAATCCGACCGCGCCGGATGCGTCGCCGGGCACTCTGGCGAATGGCATCCTGAGCTTCACCAAGCGCGCGAGCGCCGTGGCCAATGGGGACGTCATCTATGTGATCGAGGAGTCCACCACCCTCGGTGCGCAGCCCGACCCATGGACCGCCGTCAGCTCCTACATCGCCAATGACGCCACGACCATCTCGGCCACCATCCCGGTAGGCTCGGCCCGGCACTTCGCCCGCCTGTCGGTCACCGCGAATTGATCCGACGACTTGTCCTGTCGGCCTGATCGCAGGTCGCAGATGAGCAGGGCACCCGGCATCCCCGGGTGCCTTTTCATTTCTTCGAGAAGCATGACCCGGGGGCTTCGATGGGTGGGATCCGGAGGCTCCACCACTTTCGCGGCTACCGGGGCATCACCGGCCGATCCACTTCGAGATCGCGGTGGCGGCTCGGACGTGGGCACCGGGGCCGCCGAGCTTGGCAGCCGTTGCCAGCAGCTTGCGGCGGGTTTCCTCGCGGAAGGAGTCGTCGGAAAGGAAGCGCGAGAGCGACTGCTCGACGTGTAGCGGATCGGCCTCGGACTGGATGAATTCCTCCACCATCTTTTGCCCGGCGAGGATATTGATCAGGCCGATGAACTCGATCTTCACGAGCATCTTCGCCATCAGGTAGGTGGGCCATGCCACCTTGTAGACGAGGCAGTAGGGGAGTCCGAAATACGCGGCCTCCAGCGTGGCGGTGCCGCTGGCGACCACGCCGCAGGCGGCCCGCTGCATCAGATCGTGCGCGCCGCCGTCCCGGATGTGGACGATCTCGTCGAGCTTCGCCGCGGCGGTCAGTTCGCGCATACGGGCGGAGAGCTTGGCGGACGCACCACAGGCCTCGAATCTTGTCTCCGGGCGCTTGGAATTCAGGCGGCGGGCAGCCTCCAGCATCATCGGAAAGAGCCGGGAGACCTCGCGCTCCCGGCTGCCGGGCAGCAGGGCGACCAGGTTTTCCTCGCGGGATCCCGCGGTGCGCTCCTCCTCCAGTTCGTCCACGAGCGGGTGGCCGACGAAGGTGGTGGGCAGTCCCGCGCCTTCGAAGATCGGCTTCTCGAAGGGGAAGAGGCAGAGCATTTCATCCAAGAGACGCGCCATTTTGGGCAGGCGACCCTTGTTCCACGCCCACACCTGCGGGCTGATGTAGTAGATGATCTTCGTTTTCGGCAGCTCCTGGCGCACCGCCTCGGCGAAGCGCAGGTTGAAGCCGGGGTAATCGATCAGCACGAGCAGCGAGGGCTTTTGCGCGATGACCTCGGTGAGCATCTCGTCGAAGCGCTTCTTGAACCACCCGTAGCGCTTCAGCACTTCCCAGATGCCCATCACGGCGGCTTCCTCCACCCAGTCGCGGATGCCGTCTCCGGCCACCTCGCGCATTTCCGGGCCTCCGGCACCCCGGACTTCCAGCTCCGGATGCATCGACAGCAGGGCGCGCAGCATCCCAGCGCCGTGTGCATCGCCACTCAATTCCCCCGCGATGACATACAGCGCCTCGGCCATCTGCGGCGGAGCTTAGGGAAGCCGTTTGCGCGCTGACCATGAAAATCCCGGCGGCATGTCGAAACGATGTGCCCGGGGGAGGGAATTCGTCATTGCTTTCACGCGTCCCGGCTCCTTAATCGCGGCCCGCATCATGGCCGAAGACTCCGTCGAAACCCCGCGCCCGCTTGCCGAAATTTCCCACGGCCCCTCCGCATTCGAGACATTCCTCGAGCGCAACCAGAAGGGCATGATCGCCCTTGGCGTCGTGCTGGTGGCTGCCACCGCCACGTTCATCGTCATGCGCGGCCTGAAAGAGGAGTCGGAGCACAATGCCGGTGCCATCCTGGTGAAATCCGAGGGCATCCCGCAGCTACAGGCACTGGTGAAGGAAAAGCCGGACACCGCCGCAGCCGGCAGCGCCCAGCTCGTCATCGCGGAAAAGCAGTGGGAAGCCGGTGACCAGGACGCCGCCATCGAGACCCTCAAGGGCTTCATTTCCTCGACGCCGGATCACCCCGGCGTGATCAGCGCGAAGGCCAGTCTCGCCACCCGCTTGCAGCAGCAGGGGAAGAAGGACGAGGCGAAGCAGTATTTCCAGGAACTGGTCAACGATCCGGCCGCCCGCTACGTCGCTCCCTACGCGCTCGTTTCGCTCGGCGACATGCAGAAGGCGGGAGGAAAGCTCGATGAGGCCGAGCAGTCCTACAAGAAGGCCGTCTCCGACTACGGCACGAATCCCCTTGCAAATCTGGGCACCCAGCGCCTGAACCTGCTGCGCTTCAAGGACCCCGTGGCCGTTGAGGCCCCGCCAGCCCCACCTGCTCCGGAGGGAGGCGAAGTCCCGGCCCCAGGCGGTATCTTGGACGGTGCCGCCATGCCGAAGGAGCTCGAGGGACCGCTCGGCAGCATCCTTTCCGGCGGCGACGCGACTCCCCCGGAAGAAGCCCCGGCGACTCCTGCCGAAGAAACCGTGCCGCCCGCCGAGGAAGAGCAGCCCGCGCCTCCGTCCGAGCAGCCCGCCCCGCCCGTGGAGGCTCCGAAGGAGTAGTCCGCACGAGGGGAAATCCAATTGACTTTCAACTTCACCGCATTCCCTATTCACACGCCATGAGCAATAGCTTCGGATTTCGCAAGATCACCGGCAACAAGCCGGAAGAGCCCGCCGCCCCGACCGCACCTGCCCCCACGGCATCGTACACGCCGGCACCGGCACCCGCTCCTGCCAACTACGGCAGCCCCGAGCCGGTGGCACCTGCCGCCGCGGCAGCTGCCTCCGTCCCCGCCGCAGCCGCGCCACAGCGCCCGGTGGGTCCATCCCGCAACGTCCTCAGCTCCGACGTGGACATCAAGGGCACGGTCAAATTCACCAACGATCTGGTCGTGGACGGCCGCATCGAGGGCGAGATCCAGTCCGACGGCAATCTGACTGTGGGTGAAAACGCCCGCCTGAAGGCCGAGATCAAGACCGGCACCGTGGTCGTCTATGGCAAGGTCCACGGCAACATCGTCGCCAACGACCGCGTGGAACTGAAGGCTTCCGCGGAAGTCGTCGGTGACATCAAGGCAAAGACCCTCTCGATCGAGCCGGGTGCCATCTTCGTCGGCAAGTCCGCCGTCGGCACGCCCTCGACCCCGGCTGGCGCTCCCGCCAAGCAGGGTGGTGGCCAGGCCGCTGCCGCCGCACCGGCTGCAAAGGCAGACACGAAGCAGGGCACGCTTTCCGGCGTGGATTCCTGATCGGTCATACCTGCGATCTTTTCCAAAGCCCGCCCGGCTCACGCCGCGGCGGGCTTTTTTGTTGGGTCAAATCGGACAAGGCATGGCTCGTGCAGAAGCCGGGGGGAATCCTGATTGAGCTTTGATACAGAGCCTGCGCACCATCGGCACGTGCCATTCCCGCTTGCAGTTTTCTTGGTGTATCACTGCTTCAATATACTGATGCAGTCGGCTCAACTGATGGTGCTACGCGCATGCAAGCTGCGGGTTGAGCACGTTCAGCTGTTTTACGGCAAGCCGGTGGCCGCGGTGGATATGGGAAGCACCCGCGTTGTCCTTGGCTGGTTCCCGATGGGAAGCTATATCAGGCAAGATCCGACCCAGTTCGCATCGCTGCCAACACCTGCGCGGGTGGCCCTCATCCTCCTCGGCCCCGTCATTTTACTCGGAGTCGCCCTGTCCTTATTGGGCCCCGAGGAGACCTTGCATCACTTCGTGACCGGCTTCCGCCAGTTTGTGGAGGGGATTCTCCACCCGCAGTCAGTCGGCTATGCCCTGTTCGGGAAGCTGCACGCACTCTATGTACAATCGCCGGCGGCCATGGCGGGTGTCATCAGTGCCAAGGGAGCGGCGTGGGCACTGTTGCCGATTGGGACAGCTGGTGCCCCGGTCCTGAAGGAGATATTTTCTCCCGACGTGCGTCCTCGTGAAGGAGTCGACGGATTGATCTCAATGGGGATGATGGTCTACATGCTGGCCATCTTGATGTGGCTGGGGATTTTTGTGGTGTATGCGGTGAATCACTGGGCTTGAAGCCGTGCTGGGGCCTTCCCCTCGGCTGCCCGTCTCCACGGTTGCCCTGCGGCGGCTTCGGTCCTAGTGTCCGCCATGCCCGCCGTCGCGCTCGATCTCAAGGAAGCGATCCTTGCCCTGAAAAAGGAACGGAATGCCGTCATCCTCGCCCACAATTACCAAACCGGGGACATCCAGGACATCGCGGACTACGTCGGTGACTCGCTCGGCCTCGCCTATCACGCGAAGGAGACGGATGCCGACGTGATCGCCTTCTGCGGCGTCCACTTCATGGCGGAGACGGCGAAGATCGTGAATCCTACGAAGGTCGTCGTACTTCCCGACAAGGACGCCGGTTGCTCGCTGGAACAAAGCTGCCCGGGGCCCGAGCTGGAGGCCTTCCTGAAGGCGAATGCGGAGAAGAACTACTATGTCATCGCCTACATCAACTGCTCCGCGCACGTGAAGGCGCTGTGCGACGTGATCTGCACCTCCGGCAATGCGGTGAAGATCGTGAACAAGGCCCCGCAGGACCGCCCCATCCTCTTCGTCCCGGACGCGAATCTCGGTGCCTGGGTGATGGAGCAGACCGGCCGCAAGATGGACCTGTGGCAGGGCTCATGCTACGTCCACGTGGAATTCACTCGCGACTCGATCAATCGCATCAAGGCGGAGCATCCCGGCGCGCTCGTCGTCGCCCATCCGGAGTGCACGCAGGCCGTGCGACTGCTGGCCGATGAAGTCTGCTCGACGGAGAAGATGATCACCTTCTGCCGGAATGCACCGGTGAAGGACATCATCGTCGTCACCGAGAGCGGCATGCTCCACCGCCTGCGCCGCGAGTGCCCGGACAAGAATCTCATCGCGGGGCCCACCGACCGCTGCGCGTGTGCGGACTGCCGCTACATGAAGATGAATACGCTTCAGAAGCTGCACGATTGCCTGGCGAATCTCAGCCCGCAGGTTGAACTGCCGGAAGATATCCGCCAGCGGGCCGAGGTGCCCTTGCTGCGGATGCTCGAGCAATCGCGCTGAGCATCCGCTCGCGCCAGCCATCCTCCAGCAGCGGCTCGCCCTCCATGCGGCGCAGCAGGGGGATGCTCAGCAGCAGCGCCAGCATCGCCAGGCCCGCACCGCCCAGCATCAGCCGCGTGCCGTGAGGCGTGTGCATTGGCGTGGTCTCCGGCGGCAGCGTGTAAACGAGGAGCTGCCGGCCTTCCTCCGCGTGATGGCGTTCGTAGGAAGCGACCACGGCCATCATCGTCCGGCGCGCCTCCTCGGGATCGCGGCCCCGGGCGGTCAGCTCGACCGTGTCCTGGCTGGTTGCGGGCTTCCACGTGACCTGCGAGCGCAGCATTTGCTTCGTGGTGGCAGCGGACGTGTGGTCGGTGGCGAGCGTGGATGCGGCCTCGTCGATGACCTTCCCGGACTTCAAGGAAGCAGTCATTCCACCCTCCGGAACGGCAGGGGAGCGGAGCACGACCCCGGATTCATAGACCGGCGGCGCCACCTGCACCATGGCAGTGCCCAGCGCCCACATGGCCAGCGGCACGGAAAATACGGCGCAAAGGGTGCGGAGGGACTTCCAGAGGTCCGACGGGCTTGTCGCCAAGCTCCGTCCCTCCGGTCCCGACCGGCGGGGTCTTCCCCCAACACAATTTTGCGTTATCATTCGCAAAATGAGACCTGAAGGGTTCAGAGAAGTTCAAAACTCGCAAAAAATGCAGGCGAGCATGCACGGTTTGCTAAAAAGTTAAAGGTGGTCTCGAAACGCCCTCCGCGCCACCGGAAATCGAGCGGCGAAAATTCTTCGCGGAAATGCGAAACATTCCTCCGATTGTCTTGACAGAAGCCGCCGCGCCCGGTTTCTTTCCGGCCCGCGCCGCAAGGACGGTTAACAAAGCACCCATAGCTCAATTGGATAGAGCGTCTGACTACGGATCAGAAGGTTAGGAGTTCGAGTCTCTTTGGGTGTGCCACTTTCAAGGCCCTGTAGTTCAAAAAGCTACAGGGTCTTTTCGCGTTCGGATTGTCGTCGGGGCTTGGACCCGTCGCTAGGTAAGCACCGTCGATGCGATGATCGCGACGCGGCGGATATGCACGAGCCGGGTGAAATAGATAGGCGTGGCTCGACTTCAGCGCTCCGCCTCGCGGTAGCCAGCCTGGGAGCGCCGGTAAATAGGTCGGCCCGGGTGGTCTCTGGCTGCACGCCTCACCGGGTGCCAACGTGGTCCGCATCGGCCCGCGTGCGGTTCGCCGGTCCGAGGAGGCCACCAACAACGCCCGCTTTCACAAACCTCCTCAAGAGTCGAAGGTCAGTGGCTGCCTGCAAAACAGCTTCGACCGTACGCGGAGCGATGCGGACCACGGTGGCACAGGGTCTCCGTCGGCATGGATAGCTGCTTCGGGCCGGTCCATTGACCGGCGCTCCCAAGGGGAGGCCTCGCGTGACGCACACCTCCATGGCGTATCTTGCAGTCATGACCATTCCATGACAAACCGGCGGGCGGATGCTGCCATCCTCCCTGCCATGACGCGAAACCCGATATGCCGTTCCGGCCTGACGATCCTGTCCGCGATGTGCCTGCCGCTCACGCCGCTGGCGGCGCAGGAGGGGAAAGCATCGCCACCGGCAAAGGCGGAGCGCGAGCAGGACCTGCGCGAGCTGCTGCGCGAGGGGCTCTACACTGAGGAGGTGACGCGCGATCCGGAGGCGGCGGCGAGGCAGTATGAGGCGCTGCTTTCACGGCACGATGCCCAACGGGCCTTCGCCGCCAGCGCACTCTTCCGGCTGGCGGAGGTGCGGCGGAAGCAGGGCCGGAAGGACGACGCCATCGCGCTCTACCAGCGGCTGCTGGCGCGCTTCCCCGAGGCGGAGGCGGAGGGGAAGCTCGCACGGGAAAACCTGGCAACGCTGGGGGGAAAGCCCGCGGAAACTGGAACGAACCCCGGGACGGCCCCGGGCGAGGTGGCTCCGGTGGATTACGAGGAGGAGGACATCAAGCGCCTGCGCAAGCTCGCCGAGACTTCCCCGGACAAGCTCCGCGATCCGCAGACGCTCGCGAATGCGATCCAGAATGAATATCCGAAGGTGGTCGCCTTCCTCCTTTCCCAAGGGGCGGATCCGAATGGTTCGCCCGCGCTGGCCATCGCGGCGGCGCGCGGGAATCTCGCGATCTGCAAACTGCTGCTTGAGAAAGCCGCACCCACGCCGGAGATGGCGGGCAAGGCGCTCGCCGAGGCGGTCCAGAACGATCGCCTGGTGATCCTCACCTATTTGCTCGACCAGAAGCTCAGCCCGGACAGCCCCGTGGAGAGATCGCTCGGCATCCACGAGTCCCCGCTGACCGTGGCGGTGAGCGCGGGCCATGTGAAGGCGGCGACGCTCTTGCTGGAGCGGAAGGCGGATGCGAATTTCATGATGCAGTGGAATGGCACGCCCAGCCTCCGCACGCCCTTTGGCACGCCGCTGCATGTCGCGGTGCTGTCGGGGCAGGCCGGGCCGGCCATGGTGCGCGTGCTGCTGGAGCACGGCGCGGATCCGGATGTGGCGATGCCGGAGACCGGGCTGACGCCGCTCCATTTCGCCACCTCGCTGAAAGGCCCGGATGGGGACGCGATGGTGAAGGCGCTGTTAGAGAAAGGCGCGGACTCCGGGAAGCGCAGCACGGTTCCGCCGATGCCGCCGAATGTCTATGACGCCGACCGGCAGCCGTTCGTGTGGGCGACGCCCTTCGAAATGGCTCTGGGAAACGAGGACGAAGTGAAGATCCAGGCGATGCTCGCGAAGGGAGCGAAGCTCGATGCCCCGGGCTCCGATGGCTTCACGCTGCTGTCGCAGTCCATCCGCACGAAGAACACGCGGCGCTTCCAATATCTGCTGAAGGCGGGTGCCGATCCGAATGTGGCGAATGCGGACGGCTCCACGCCGCTCACGACCGCCATTCACCCCGGCGACGCGGAGAGTGTGAAGGCGCTGCTAGATGCCGGTGCGGATCCTGACAAGCCGGGCGCGGGCGGCTCGACCCCTCTCGCGTTGGCGGCGGGGCACAATCTCGGGCGGCCGATGGTGGAGCTGCTGCTGGCAAAGGGCGCGAAGCCCGATGCCGCCAGCATGAAGGCGGCGTGCGATGCGTCGCGATTCGAGCTGGTGGAGCTGCTCATGGCAAAGGGTGGCACGCCCGAAGCCTCCGTGGTGAAGAAGGCGATGGAATTGAATAGATGGGATCTGGTGGCGAAGCTGTTGGATGGCGGTGCGCCGCTGCCGGATGACTCGAATTATTATCCGTGGGAGACGCCGCTGGTGCTCGCCTTGCAGGCGGGGGATATCGCCGTCTTCGAGAAGATGATCGCAAGGGGAGCGAAGCTTGACGAGCAGTGGGCGAAGGATGGCTTCCTCGACAGCTTCTTCAGCGCCCAAATGGGCAATGCCTACACGCCCATCCCCAAATCCCTCCGCCCCGAGCTTTTCCGGAAATACACGCTGCCCCGGCTGGAGACTTCGGAGCAGGTGCGCCTTGCCACTCACTCCATGAGTGGAACCGGGGTGAAGGCACTGACGGAGGAGGGCGAACCGCGCCGGGGGGACTCCCTCGCGGAGCTGCTGCTCGCGCCTTCCATCGCGCCGAACTGGCCTTCCGGGATCTCGCCGGAAGACAAGCTCATCCTCTGGCGGAAGTCCGGGGATGCATGGCAGGCCGTACATGAAACTATTATCGACGGCGACGGGGCTTTCCCCGCCTACCAGCCCGGCGACATCATCGAACTGGTCGAGCGGGCGGGAAAGCCACGCGTGGCGGCGAGTCCGGGTGACGGCGTTCCCAGCCGTACCTCCGGTCTCATGCCCGAGATGGAGTGGGAGATTCGGCGGCGCATTTCCTTCCCCGTGACGCTGGAGATCGGCGGGCAGGTGGAAGAGCTCACGCTGCGGGGCGACCGCCTCACCCATGATCCCACGTCGCGGGAGGTGCCGCTCTGCACCGCGGGCAAGCTGGCGGCATTGCGCTGGTCATTCACCGCGCCGCTGGATGCGGTGCAGGGTCTCACGCTGGCGGTGACGCGCGCGGGCTGGCCGGAGGTGCGGGTCGCATTTCACTCGGATGTGGCCACGATGTTCGGTCTGCAATCCGGCGACCGCGTGAAGGTGGAGGTACCCGCGCAGGACCAAGCCGCGCTCCTGGAGCTGAGGAAGAAGCGCATCGCCGTGAGGGCTGCGGGCCTGCCTTACGGCTGGACGATGGATTGCGCGAGCGGCTACACGACTGCGAAGCATGAAGTAGGAAGCCCGCCGCCACGGCCACCTCTGGCACCCGTGCTCGCTACCGCGCTCGCGCCCACGCTCTGCCAGATCCTCGCGGAGACACAGGTGGTGCCATCGGCGTGGGGCCGGGGATATCTCAAGGACGGGCCAGCGGAAAGGATCCCTGTGGAACTGCAGGGCCGCGCCGGGGATCTGACCGTGCTGCCGCATCCGGATCTCTCGCGCATCCGCATCCTGCGGTTGAGGGATAATGGCACGGAGGAGATGGTGGAGGTGGATCTCTCCCGCATCATCGCCGCCACCGGTGACGATGTCTCCGCGGAGGAAGTGCGGAAACTGGATACCCAACTCCAGCCCGGGGACGTCGTGGAGCTGAGCGTTCAACAGGACCGACTCGGCCAGCCGTGGAAAGGTCTGTCGGGAAAGGAGGCCGGATTCCTCACCCGGGCGACGCAGGGACGCGTGCAGATCATCGATAGGCGTGGCAATATCCGGCTGGAGGAGATCGTCTTCCGCCCGCCGGTCTTCCGCGAGACGGCGGCCGGGTGGCTCCCGCTGTCACCAGGCGGCAGCAGCCAGACCGTGCGCGCATCCTCCTGGACGGGGGCGCTCAATGAGGTGGAAGTGAGCCGCGGTGGCACGTCCTATTCCAGAGTGAATCCCGCGAGCGTCTTCTTCCGCGATGGCGATCAGATGAACTTGCAGCGCTCCCGCTGAAGGCACGCACGTACGCACTCGTCATCACTCCTCATCCATGACCCTTCCGTGACACACCGGCTTCACGCTTCCTCCATCTTCCTGCCATGACGCGATCCCTCTTCCGCCGCTCCGGCCTCGTGCTTCTTTCGCTGCTGCTGCCGCTTGCTCCGCTTGATGCGCAGCAGGCACAGACGCCGCCTCCACCGGAGAAAGACCTGCGCGAACTGCTTCGCCAGGCGCTCTATACCGAGGAGGTCGATCGCGATGCCGAGGCGGCCGCGACGCTCTATCAGGCGCTCGTTTCCCGCCACGATGAGGACCGGCAGTTCGCCGCCAGCGCCATCTTCCGGCTGGCGGAGGTGCGGCGGAAGCAGGGCCGGAAGGACGACGCCATCGCGCTCTACCAGCGGCTGCTGCGCGAATTCCCCACCGCCGCCGCGGAGGCAAAGCTGGCCGCGGAAAACTTGGCCGCCATGGGGGGCGCGCTACCCGAGAGCACCACTCCCGCACCCGCCGATCCGCAGTCGGAGGAGCTGGCTCGGGTGAGGGCACTGGAGAAAACCGCGCCGGATCTCCTGCGCGACCCGAAGACGCTGGAGGAGGCTGTCAGTAAGGCGTGGCCGCGCGTGGTGGAGTACCTGCTGGACGCGGGGAATGACCCGTATCGCTCGAACGCCCTCGGCACCGCCGCCCATCTCGGCCATCTCGATATCTGCCGCATCATCCTGGAAAAGCGCGGGAATCCGCCCGAGAGCATCGCCAACGGTGCGATGACCAATGCCCTGCACGCCGGGCGCATCGAAGTGATGAAATTCCTCCTCTCGAAGGGCTTCCCGCCCGATGGGGCGCAACTGCTCGCCGCCTCCGTGCGCCGGCCCGCCGCACGCTGGGACCGCGCGCTCACGGAGTATCTGCTGAAGGCGGGCAGCGATGTGAATCTCCTGCCCGCGGACACTTCCGAGCCCTTTCCCGCGGAGGACACCACCATGCTCTTCTTCCCCTACGGCACGCCGCTGCACGATGCGCTGGCGTGGCGGAATATCGAGGCGGCGAATTTCCTGCTCGATCACGGCGCGAAGCCCGACCTGCCCACCGCCGAGCACGGCATCGCGCCGCTGCACATTGCGCTCTATCTGGAGGAAGAGGGTACCATGGATCTGATCCGCAGGCTCCTCGCCGCCGGGGCCGATCCGAATCGCCGCACGGTGAAGACCCCGCCGCCGGAACAGCGCGTGGCGGGCCGCGGCGTCCCCTATACCCGCAGCACGATGTGGGATGGACTGACGCCGCTGGAGATCGCCATCCGCTTCCCGAATCCCGAGGCGGTGAAGGTGCTGCTGGAGGCCGGGGCGAAGCCGGAGTGGCCGACTACCTGGACCATGGCGATGGAGTCGAAGAATGCGTCGGTTTTTAACACGCTGCTGGACGCCGCGGACAAGCCACCCCTGCAGGACCTGCTCGCGCTGGCCGTGAAGAATGGACGAGCGGATGCCGTGACGCGCCTCCTCGATGCGGGTGCGCCGGCGAAGGATCTTGCCCTGCTGGAGAGTGCCGTGCAGAAGCGGGATCTCGTGATCGTGAAGGCGCTCTTTGACCACGGGCTGGTGCCGACGGACAAGTGGATCCGCGAGCAGCGGAGGGACGGATCGAGAGAGTTAAATGAGCTGCTTTTCCGGCGCTTCACCATTCCGGATCTGGTCGGGCGGCCCGCCGTGCACTTCTTCTCGAGCGCTGTGGGAAACAGCGCGAAGGAGTTGGCTCGGAAGTCGGGCGATGCGCCGCCGCTTTCGCTCGCCGAGCTGCTGCTCGCTTCGGAAGACATCGCCTGGCCCTCGTCCACACTGCCAGGTGACGTGCGCGCCGCGGACCGCATCGCGATCTGGCGGAAGACGGAAGGGGGAAAGGTCGAGCGCATCGACGTGCGCCTCGATGGCGCGGAACCGCTGCGCGAGCTGCAGTGGGGCGACGTGATCGAGCAGGGCTTCTCTCCCGGACCGGATGGCGAGCCCGTGCGGTCGCGGAACATGGAATTCCGCAGCACTCCCTCACCCGAGGTCGGCTGGGACCTGCAGCGCCGCATCGCCTTCCCCGTGACGCTGGAGATCGATGGCCGCCGCGAACACCTCACGCTGCGGGGCGACCGCGTCTATCACGATCCCACGTCCGCCAGCGTGCCTTGGTGCACGGCGGGGGAGCTGGTTGCGATGCGTTGGCAGCCGGGCATGGAGCTTTTCCGCGACTCGCGTACCGTCACTGGCACGATCCTCATCACCCGCAGCGAGTGGCCGGAGATCCGCCTGGAGTATCCCATGGAGGAGTCGATGCGCTTCGCCCTCCGCCCGGGGGATCGCATCGCCTTCACCCCCGCCGCAGAGGTGGCCGGGAAGATCGCGGAGCAGCGCTCGGGTACCATCACATTGAGGGCCGCGGGCATGCCGTATGGATGGAGCATTCCCTGCGCGGGGGGGAATCCTTCTTCGTCAATCGACCGTTACCCCCCGCCTTATGTGGCCGCCTTGCAGCCCACGCTCTTCCAGATCATCGCGGAGACGCAGGCGCTGCCGGGCTTCTGGCCGCGGCGTGAGGATGTCTCGCCCGAGTCGTTGCCTGCCACGCTGCGGCAGAGCGGCGCGCGGGCGAGCATCCTGCCGCACCCGGACTTCTCGCGCATCCGCATCCATCGCGTGAAGGAGGACGGCGGCACGGAATCGCTCGACGTGGATCTCGACAAGATCATCGCGGAAGCCGCCGCCGATGCCACGCCGGAGCAGCTCCGCAAGCACGACATCGCCTTGCGCGCCGGAGACATCGTGGAGCTGCACGTCCGCATGGATCGCCTCGCGCAACTGTGGAAGGGTCTGTCGGAAAAGGAGGCCGCCTTTTTCACGAGGTCGCTGCAGGGCCGCATCCAGGTCATCGACTCGCAGTCGCAGACGCGCATGGTGGAGATCCGCTACGAGGCACCGGCGTATGTCGAGACGTCCGCCGGATGGTTGCCGCTGCCGGGGAAGACGGGCCAGCCGACGG
Organism: Luteolibacter flavescens; assembly: GCF_025950085.1. Taxonomy (NCBI): domain Bacteria; kingdom Pseudomonadati; phylum Verrucomicrobiota; class Verrucomicrobiia; order Verrucomicrobiales; family Verrucomicrobiaceae; genus Neoluteolibacter; species Neoluteolibacter flavescens. The sequence goes on along the minus strand of NZ_JAPDDS010000008.1, from coordinate 159,697 downwards.
TGCGTGCCTCCATCCTGCTGCCGAATGAATCGGGCATCAGCATCACGCGCGACGGCGGGTCATACCACAATGTGGTCTCTTCCCGGATCTTTCTGAAGGACGGCGACCAGATCTCGCTGGGCAAGTTCCCGGTCGAGATCTCGCGTCCGCGCGTCGTTCCGCCGCCCGTCAATCCACCTGCCGATCCCCGCTGAGCCATGGCACGCAGAGCTGTTGGATCCCGGTCGCTCCATTGGCTGACCCTCGCGGTGGTGCTGCCGCTGCTGGTGCTGGCCGTGCTGGCGGCGGTGGGGGCGCGCTCGCAGATGCAGGCCGCGTGGGCGGACGCGCGCATGGAGGCGGAGCGGCTGGCTCCCGCCATTGCGGCCGAGCTGGAGCACGATCTGGGGCAGAGCATCAATGAGATCGCGATCTATCCCGATCCGCCTATCCCCGGCGAGCCCTCGCCGAAGGACGAGATCCTGAATGGCACCGACATCGGAGCGCTGGAGAACCTGCGGAATGACCCAGATGCCGGGATTTCCCCCGCCGGTCTGCCGCGCCGCGTGCTGGCAGGGCTGGCGATCCACCGGCTCGATCGGGGGTGGCCCGCGAATGTCGCGGTGATGGAGGGCCTGCTCACCGTGGAGGCTCCCTCGGTGCTCACCACGCTCGCGCTGGAGAAGATGCAGCTCGGCGGGATGACGGAAGCGAGATGGCGGAGGGAGGAAGAGATCCGCGCCCGCGTGAAGGAACTCGGGCTGGATGAAGGCGACGTGTGGGAGCTGCGCGACGGCGTCTTCGTCCACATCATCCATCGCGAGGGCAAGCTGTCCTTCGTGCAGATCCCCGACATGCGGGTGGATCATGACCGGAGCCTGCCCCCGTGGGCCCAGGCGCGGCTCGCGCTGGCGTCATCGCCACCGGGCCCGGAGGTCATTGCCACCAGCCGCGTGCGGGTCGGCTCCGGGCTGGAGGTGAGGATCCTGGCCGATACCAGCCTGATCGAGGCCCCGGTGCGGCGCTTGCAGAAGTGGATGTTCGCCATGCTCGGCGCGTCGCTTGCCACGGCGGCCGTCGCGCTGGCGGTGCTGCACCGCACCATCCGCCGGGAGCGGCAGCTCGGGGAGATGAAGAGCCAGTTCGTCGCCAGCGTGTCGCACGAGTTGCGCGCGCCGGTCGCATCCATCCGGCTGATGGCGGATGCGCTGGAGGCGGGGAAGGTGGCCCCGGAGACCGCGCGGGAGTTTCACCGGCTCATCGCCCGCGAGGGTGCGCGGCTCTCCACCCTGGTGGGAAATGTGCTCGACCACGCGCGCATCGAGCAGGGGCGGAAGGTCTGGCACATGGAGCCCTGCGATCTCGCCGCGCTGGCTGCGGACACCTTGCGAGTGATGGAGCCGCTCGCGCGGGAAAGGGGCATCACCCTGCGGCACGAGCTCGCCCCGGTGGAGGCCTCCGTGGACGCCGATGCCATCCAGCAGGCGCTGGTGAACCTGCTGGACAATGCGATCAAATTCTCCCCGCCGGACACCGCGATCGTCACCACGCTGGCGAACTACGGGAAGCATCGTACTTTCCGCCTCTCCGTCCGGGACGAGGGCCCCGGCATCCCGGCGCACGAGCACGCCCGCATCTTCGAGCGCTTCTACCGTCCCGGCGACGAGCTGCGCCGCGAGACTCAGGGCACGGGCATCGGCCTCAGCCTCGTGAAGTCCATCGCCGAGGCCCATCACGGCACCGTCACCGTCGAGAGCGCCCCCGGTGCTGGCTCCACCTTCATCCTGGAGCTTCCCGTCGCCCTCTCGAATTCCTCCACCGGTCACTGATCACTTCTCCCAAAGATGCGCCTCCTAGTAGTAGAAGACGAAGCCCCCATGCGCACCGCGCTGGTGGAAACGCTGAAGGCCGAAGGCTACCGCGTCCACTCCGCCGCGGAGGGAGTCGCCGGGCTGGAGCTGGCGTGCACGGAGCCCTTTGACCTGGTGCTGCTGGACGTGATGATGCCCGGTCTCGATGGCTTCGCCGTCTGCCGCGAGCTGCGGAAGCGCGGCCGCACCATGCCCGTGCTGATGCTGACGGCGAAGGGCCAGGTGGACGATCGCGTGGAGGGCCTGGACAGCGGCGCGGACGATTACCTCGTGAAGCCCTTTTCGCTGAAGGAACTGCTCGCCCGCGTGCGTGCCCTGCTGCGTCGCCGCGAGCGCGATGAGGCGCTGGGCGGGGAGCTGGTCATCGGCAGCGCGACGGTGGACTTCACGAAGCGCCTGCTCGTCCGCGGGGAGACGCGGCACGATCTCTCGGAGAAGGAAACCGGCATGCTCCGCCTGCTCGCCACGCACGCCGGCGAGGTGGTCAGCCGCGAGCGATTCCTCGATGTCGTCTGGGGCTACCATGCCTACCCGAGCACGCGCACGGTGGACAATTTCATCGCCGCCCTGCGCGCGAAGCTGGAAGCCGACCCCGCCAGCCCGCGCCATCTGGTCACCGTCCGCGGGGCGGGGTACCGGCTGGACCGGTGAAGGAGGCGTTGTTTTCGTGGGCCGTTGCCGGTCGGGGGAAGCACGGGCTGGCATGCTGGGAGCGCGTGCCACCGGCTCGCTTGGAAGGCCGGGCGAAGTGACCCCTGAAGCCCGCCAGCACCCGAGGCCATCGTGGTCCGCATCGCTCCGCGTGCGGCCGAAGGCATATGATGGCGGACTCCACCCTCAGCTGGCGGACCGGCGGATCATGACGGCGGACTCCACCCGCAGCCATCGTGGTCCGCATCGCTCCGCGTGCGGCCGAAGGCATAGGCTGGCGGACTCCACCCTCGGCTGGCGGATCGGCGGATCATGACGGCGGACTTCACCCGCAGCTTCCCTACCGGCGAACCGCACGCGGAGCGATGCGGACCACGATGGCACAGGGTCTCCGTCGGCTAGGAGGGTGGCTTCGGGCCGGTCTGATGACCGGCGCTCCCAGTGCCTCCATCGAACGGACGCAAGCAACCATAGTAATAATCTTAAACAAACTTTTTGAATAAAGACGCTGCTATGTCATCAGATGGGAAACAAAACGGAAGGCAGGCGTGGCGGGTCGCCGCGACTGGCCTTACCTTCCCGCGTAAACCTCCAGATCCTCCGCACCCATGGGACTCGACAAGCTCACCACGAAACTCCAGGAAGCCCTCCAGGCCGCCCAGCGCCTGGCCTCGAAGTCGGCTCACCCCGAACTCAAGGGCACCCACCTCCTCCTCGCCCTGCTCCAGCAGGAGGGCGGCATCGTCACGCCCATCCTGCAAAAGGCCGGCGTGGACGTCACCCGGCTGAAGGCCGCGCTGGCCACCGCGCTCGACCGCGAGCCCGCCCAGCAGGGCGGCACCACCCAGCCCCAGATCTCCTACGGCCTGCGGGCCACGCTCGATGCCGCGGACGAGGTCCGCGAGGCGATGGGCGATGATTTCCTCAGCGTGGAGCACGTGCTCATCGGCGCGCTGAAGGCCGACGCCCCCGAGGGCAAGCTCTTGAAAGAAGCGGGCCTCGACGAGAAGAAGGCGCGCGCCGCCATCGAGGGCGTGCGCGGCCCGCAAAAGGTGACCGACCAGGACCCCGAGGGGAAATACCAGACGCTGGAGAAATACGGCACCGACCTCACCGCCCGCGCGCGTGAAGGGAAGATCGATCCCGTCATCGGCCGAGACCATGAGATCCGCCGCGTGATGCAGGTGCTCTCGCGCCGCACGAAGAACAATCCCGTGCTCATCGGCGAGCCCGGCGTGGGGAAGACCGCGATCGTCGAGGGCCTCGCCCGCCGCATCGTCTCCGGCGACGTGCCGGACTCGATGAAGGACAAGCGCGTCATCGTGCTCGACCTCGGCGGCATGCTCGCGGGCGCGAAGTATCGCGGCGAATTCGAGGAGCGGCTGAAGGCCTTCTTGAAAGAGGTCACCGAGAGCGCCGGGGAGATCATCCTCTTCATCGATGAGTTGCACACCATCGTCGGCGCGGGGAAGACGGAGGGCAGCCCGGATGCGGGGAACCTGCTCAAGCCGCAGCTTGCCCGCGGCGAGCTGCGCACCATCGGCGCGACCACGCTGGACGAGTACCGCAAGTACATCGAGAAGGACGCCGCGCTCGAGCGCCGCTTCCAGCCGGTGATGGTCGGCGAGCCTTCCGTAGAAGACACCATTGCCATCCTGCGCGGGCTGAAGGAGCGCTACGAGGTGCACCACGGCGTGCGCATCCAGGACGGCGCGCTGGTCTCCGCGGCCATGCTTTCCGACCGCTACATCTCCGACCGCTTCCTGCCGGACAAGGCCGTGGACCTCGTGGACGAGGCCGCCTCGCGCCTGAAGATCGAGCTCGACTCCATGCCCACCGAGATCGACCAGATCGAGCGGCAGGTCATGCAGCTCGAGATGGAGAAGAAGGCCCTCGAGAAGGAGACCGACAAGGCCTCGATCGCCCGCCTCGACAAGGTGAAGGAAGAGCAGGCGAACCTCCGCGAGCAATCCGCCGGCCTGATGGCGCAGTGGCGGAACGAGAAGGACGTCATCGACTTGGTGCGTGCCGCGCAGAACAAGATCGACTCGCTGAAGACCGAGGCCCAGCAGGCCCAGCGCATCGGCGACCTGACCCGCGCGTCCGAGCTGAACTACGGCCGCATCCCCGAGGCTCAGCGCGAGCTGGAGGCCGCGAATGACCGGCTGGTGGAGCTTCAGAAAACCGGCGCGATCCTCCGAGAGGAAGTCACCGAGGAAGACATCGCACGCGTCGTCTCGTCATGGACCGGCATCCCCGTGACGCGCCTGCAAGAGGGCGAGAAGGAGAAGCTGGTCCACATGGAGGAGCGGCTGGGCAAGCGGGTCATCGGCCAGCGAAAGGCGATCAAGGCCGTCTCGAATGCCGTGCGCCGCGCGCGCGCCGGGCTGCAGGACGAGAACCGCCCCATCGGCTCCTTCCTCTTCCTCGGCCCCACGGGTGTGGGCAAGACGGAGCTCTCCAAGGCGCTCGCCGAATTCCTCTTCGACGACGAGGGCGCGATGGTCCGCATCGACATGTCCGAGTACATGGAGAAGCACAGCGTGGCCCGGCTCATCGGTGCGCCTCCCGGCTACGTCGGCTACGAGGAGGGCGGCCAGCTTTCCGAGCATGTACGACGGAAGCCGTACTCGGTGGTCCTCTTCGACGAGATCGAGAAGGCGCACCCGGATGTCTTCAACGTGCTGCTGCAGGTGCTGGACGACGGTCGCATCACCGACGGCCAGGGCCGCACCGTGGACTTCCGGAACACGGTCCTGATCATGACCTCGAACATAGGCAGCCAATACATCCTCGGCGAGGACAATGCCGAACAGCGCGAGGCGAAGGTGCTGGATGCACTGCGCCAGTACTTCCGCCCGGAATTCCTCAACCGCATCGATGAAACGATCATCTTCGACCGCCTGCACCGCGAGGAGCTGACGAGCATCGTGGATATCCAGCTCGACCGCGTGCGCAAGCGCCTGGCGAAGCAGGGGCTCGCCCTCGCCCTCACCGAGAGCGCGAAGGAATTCATCGGCAACCAAGGCTACGATCCCGTCTATGGCGCCCGCCCGCTGAAGCGCGCCATCCAGCACCAGCTCCTCGACCCGCTCTCGCTGGACCTGCTCGATGGCAAGTTCAAGGACGGCGACGTGATCACCGCGGACGTGAAAGGCGGCGCGATCGAGTTCACGACCGGCTCATGACCGTAGCTGGAGCATCTTGCTCCAGTTCTTCCCGATGGCGGGCCTTCCAACGAAGGCCCGCCTTCATGCTTTTCGAGCATGCGGCTGCGGGTAGGCTTCCCGTTTATCAGGACATGGCGTGCCCGGATCTTATCGGTTCTATTCGCGGATGCTTGATCGGATCACTTCCATGACTTGGCCCATGGTGTCCTCAATTGTGAGGCAATGGGTTTATCCTGCGGTCAGGGCTCCGAATCAGTGGTGTCCGCTTTTATGTGGCACCACGGCGTTCTCAAAAACGCCAGGTCATCCCGCCGTGGATCGAGATGTCGGTGGAGCCGGGTCCGAAGCCGGTCCCAGCCCCGAGGCGCAGCGAGACATCGTGCGTGGGGCTGTAGAAAAGTCCCGCAATGGCTTCGTGCAGGCCGTGGGAGACGAGGTCGCCGATGACTTCCAGGCCTGCGGCCAGCCGGGCGGTCAGGTCCTGCCGAACGGCGAGGGCGTAGCCGAAGTCGATGTCGTCGCTGCCACCGCCGACCATGAGGAAATTCGCCAGCACGCGCGTGCGCCCGGAAGCCTGCCACTCGCCGATCAGGCGGGTTTGGAAGTGATCTTCGCCGTGGCGGTGGATGCCATCGTGCGAATGCCCGCCGCCGCCATGAATGTGCTGGCCGATGGTGCCGGGCGGCGGTGCGTCGGGATTTGTCCCCGGACCTCCGGAGCCTCCCGGGATCACGTGGTAGTGGACAGAAGAGTGGGAACTGGAGTGCGAACTGTCCGCGAAGTGGTAGGCCGCCGAGGCACCCACGCGGAAATCCGTTCCCGGCACCGCTCTCGACCACTGGAGCAGCGGAGTCACGCCCGCGTAGCCGAAGTCCCCCGGCGTGCCATTCGAGAGCTGGAAGGTGGAGCCCGCCGCGAAGCCTCCGCCGAGGCCCATCAGGAATCCGGGATCGATCTCCGTTTCATCCGCGCCCGAGTTCTTCGCCCAGGATCCGGAGATGAAGACGGACCCGTGGCCGAGCTCCGGCACACGCGTGTCCAGCGTGACGAAGAAGTCCTGCCCGTGGTGGGCGCGGGCGCTTGAGGAGAGGAGGGCGAGGGATAGCAGTAGCAGCAGTCGATTCATGAGCGGGTCGATTCACCAGGTGCGGGAGAGTCGGAAAAAGCGGGCAGGTGCCGTGGGGTGGAAGTCGTCGGCGAAGAGCGTGCCGCCATCTTCCTCGGGGGCGACATGCCATGGCACCCAGTCGCCGGAGAGTCCGGTGGAGGTCTCCGGATACCAGTCGAAGTACGATGACCATCGTAGACGCACCGCCTCCGGCGTGGTGCCGATCCACAGCGCGGGCGGCGCTTCGTCACGGTCGCGGATGCCATTGCCATTCCGGTCCCCACCGAATGCCGTTGCCCGCTCTACCAGCGTGCCGGAAAAGGTCAGCGTGTCCTCCGCACCGGTGACCAGCGCGAGCATCTCTGCCCGGGTGCGCGGCGAATCGGTCACGGTGTCGGCGAGATAGCGCTGGGTGGGGGTGTCCCAGCGGAAGGTGCGGCGCAGGCCGGAGAGATTCCCGCTCGCCACTAGCGCCGCATCCAGCCAGGCCGCGCGGGTTTCCAGCAGCGCCAACTCCGCGGACGTCGCCGTGGCAGCCGCATTCGCAGGCGTGACGGTCACCTGATAGCCGACCACTGGAGCGGTGCCCGTGTCAAAGGACATCAGGAAGGTCGTGAGCGGCGCCATGTCCGCGGCGCGCAGGCGGTCGAGCGTGTAGGGGTGGGCCTCCGGCAGCGCGTGAAAGGTGCCGTCTGAGCCGAAGCCGTACCCGGAGAGTGATTGCTGGTTGTTCCCGGGATTGTAGATCCCCGCCCTCTGGTAGATCAGCCGGAGCGGCGGGTTTTTCATCGGCTGGCCACGGCCTACAAGGCTCGGCAGGTCGAGGTTTTGGTCGGTGCCCGCATCGAATGCGTGGCACACGATGCAGTGGCTGCGCGTGTGATTGAGGAAGAGCTCGCGTCCCGCGACGGCGCTCGCGCCGTTCAGGTTCGTCTTGAGCGTCCGGTCGAGGTTGCGGTTCGGATTCGGGTGGTGCAGCAGCGAGCGGAGGTAGGCCGCCACCTTGTCCATGTCGTTATCCGGACGCGCGGTGCCGCCCATCAGGTTGGGGAAGACGGTGTTGAAGCTCTGGATGGTGGGCTTGTCGCCCCGCCAGTGGAATTTCGTCACGATCGCCGCCGCGGGCGAATTGAGCACGCTGTCATTCAGCGCGAGGCCGCGCAGCGTTTGCGTGACCATCGGCCCCTTCATCGGGTGCAGGCTGCGATTGTAGACCGTCTCGTCATGGATCGACAGGTCCGCGGAGGGGATAGAGACCATGCTGCCGCCGGGGTCGCCGAGGTCCCACGCGATGCCATCGTGATCCGCATCCAGATGGCAGGTCGCGCAGGAGATGGTGCCATTGCCGGAGAGCCGGGCGTCATTGAGAATGCCGCGCCCGATCCGGTGCTCTGGCAAGATCGTGTCCATCGAACCTATCCTCGACTCGGAGATCCACGCGCCATCCGCGGTGCCCACCGTGGTCAGCGTGTCGCTGAGCTTGTTCAGCACGAAGACGCGGGTGCCATCTGCGGAAAGCACGAGCGCACGCGGGCCGCGGACCCCGTCGCTGCCCGCGCGGACATCCACGCGGCGGAGGATCGCCCCGGTGGCGGGATCCGTCTCCGCGATGCGGTCGGAATTGAACGCGGTCACCCATGACCGTGTCCCGTCCGGCGTGAAGACCACCGACGTCGGCTGGGCGAGCGCCAGGGCGATCGATGCGGGAGCAGGCGTGATGGCGCGCGCGATTCCCGGATTCAGATCATGATGCGTGAGGGTGGCGGCGGGCAGCGCGATGCGGGTTAGCCGGTGCTTCACGAATTCCCCGCGCAGCTCGGGCTCGAATCGGATCAGATTGTTAGAGTCGCTGTTCGCGCACCACAGCGCGCCGTCCGGGTGCATCGCCAGCGCGAAGAGATTCGTGCCCACGCCGCCGATCCAGCGCAGGAGCTGGTTGTTCGCGGTGTCGATCTCGGCGATGTCGTTGTCCAGGGTGTTCCAGCCGATGCGCGGGTCATTCGCGGGGACGATCAGGCCGGTCTTCGGTGCGGCGGGCAGGGCGGTGTTCGTCGGCGCGGGCGGGTTTGGCGCGGAGGCCGCGGGGAGCACGGTGGTCTTGTTCCCGGACAGCAGCGAGGCGACGTAAAGGCGCGAGCCATCCGCGGACACCGCCATGGCCGAGGGCATCAGGCCATTCACCGGGATACGCGTGACGATCGCCCGGGCGGCCACGTCGATCACCACGATCTCCCGGCTGCGTGCGCAGGATACGAAGGCCTTGCCGCCCGCGAAACAGAGATCCGCGGGCTCGTCTCCCACGCGGATCGTGGCGATGGCCACGCGCCGCGAGAGGGAGACGACCGACACGGAATCCGACTCCTCGTTCACCACCCACACCTCGTCATTCGTGCGCGCTTGCACCGAGACGGGCTCCATGCCCACCGGGATCTCCGCCACCAGCACCGGCGGGGTGGAGGCCCCGCTGCCCGTGGCAAAGACCGACAAGCTCGACGCCGGCGAATGCAGTGCGAGCAGGTGCGTGCCATCCGGCGTCAATGCCAGCGGACGCCGCTGGCGCGCCTCGAAGTGCTGGTAGGCGGACGCGGTGATGGCGGTCAGCAGGAAGAGCAGCAGGGCTTTCATCACGGGACGGAAGTACGATGCAGGTAGTATCAATGGCTGCGACGGCGGCGCAGCACGAGGAGGCCGGAGGCAAGCGCGGCGAGCAGGGCGGTGGATGGCTCCGGGATGGTGGTGACGATGCTGAAGTCGTAGTCGATGTCCGGCGGCAGGTCCGAGCTGTCCGCCGCATTCCCGAAGACGACCGAGTAGAGGCCGGGGCCGAGCGTCCAGGTCCCGGTCGCGGTGCCGGATTGCGTGGTAGTCGAGTGGCCGTTGCCCACGTAAGTCAGGCCGGTGGTTCCATCCGGGCCGTTCTTGTCCCAGCCGCCATTCAGTGCTGCGATCTCCAGTCCGTTGTTGCTGAAGCTGTGGGCCATTCCCGGGTCGTCATTCACCGATTCGCCCGCATAGATGGCGAAGCCTGCCCATGCCGCGGGATCGCTGCTGGACATGGAGATGGTGACCTGCACCGCGCTGGTCAGCTCGATGAGATACCAGGTGGCGAAGTGGCCCCAGCCGCGGTTCGGATTCACGGTGGTGCGCAGGTCGCGGAAGCTCCATGCGCCGACGGTCTCGCTGTCCGTCCACGAGTCGGTGCTGCTCATGGTGACCTTGTCGAGGTAGAGGAAGGGATCGCCGTCAGGACCGGGATTCTCGTAGTTGGGGATGACGGTGGCGGCCCCGGCATTTGCCATCAGGGCGGCGGCTGCGATGAGGGTGAGACGTGCTGTCATGGTGTGGTTTGATTTCATTTGGAATTGAGTCGGGAGAATTTCACCAGGTCCGCCGCATGCGGTAGAAGGGGCCCGGGGGCAGGGGATCGATGCGGAACCATCCATCGCTCTCTTCGTGAGGATGGGTCGGTGCGGGGAGCCAGGACCGGAGGTCGTGCGAGTGCTCGATCACCCAGCCATCGGCGTCGCCTTGCTGATGCAGGGCGGGCGGAACGACGAGACGCAGGGAAGGAAGGGCCTCGGCATCATCCGGCACGCCGTTGAGATTGCGGTCGATGGAAGAAGCCGCGCCCTGTCCTTGCGGCACGCCGAGCGCGACGAGCGATTCGCCTGCGGACAGCGTGGAAAGGATACCATCGAGCGTGAAGAGTTGTCCGGAAGCGGATCGCCACTTCCCGATGTTGGCCTCATGGAGGAAGGTCACCGGCTTGCCCGCGATGACGCCGCGCAGCACTACGTCACAACTTCCCTGCCGCGCCTGATCCATCAGCGTGGCGAGATCGGCGGGTGTGGCCTCACCGGCGCGCAGTGTGACGGAGGCTCCGACGGCGGGCTTCGTGCCGGTGCTGAATGACAGCAGGTAGGAAAGCACGTCCGCATCGCCGTTTGGAAAGCGGTCGAAGCGCGCCGCGGCATACGAGTGCCCGCGCGGCAGCACGTGCTGCGATCCATCGTGCGTGAAGCCGAAGCCGCGCGCGGAGACGGGCTGGTCCGGCGTGAAGCCGAGCTTCCGGTAAACGTGCTCCAGCGTGCTGTTCTTCACCGGCTGCGAGGAGAGCACGGTGGTGCGGTCGTCGAGATTATGATTCGTGCCGCGCGGTTCGGGATGGCACTTCGAGCAGGTATCGTGGAGATGGAAGAGCTCGCGTCCCCGCACGGGATTTCCTCCGGCGAGCGAGGTCCGCAGGGTGTCGTCGAGGTTGCGGTTGGGGTTCGGGTGATTCGATAGCGACGCGAGATATGCGGCCACCTGATCCATCTGCGCGGCGCCCAGTTCGCTGCCTGCCTGCAGCTTGGCAAAGGTGGGATTGAAGTCCTGGATGAGTTGCTTGTCGCCGCGCCAGTGGAACGGTGCAGCCTCTCCGATGCCTCGCAGCGATTGCGTGACCATCGGTCCTTTCATCGGATGGGCCGGCACGGGGATGGGCTCGGTTTCGCCGAAGGCCAGGTGTCGCTCGATCACCGTGATGATGTCGCCGCCCGGATCGCCGAGGTCCCACGCGACGCCATCGTGGTCCGCATCGAAGTGGCACGACCCACAAGACACCGTTCCGTTTCCGGAACGCCGAGCGTCGAAGAAAAACCCGCGGCCCGTCTTCTCGCTCGCAGGCAAGGCTTCGATGGCGGCGAGCGGCACCTCGGCGACCACCGTGCCCGTGCTCTCGGCGATCACCGAAAGCGTGCCGGACAGCTTGTTCAGCACGAAGATCCGGCCGAGGCCTGCGTGGCGCACCATGCCACGCGGGCCGCGCACGAGCGGATCGCCCTCGCCATTCCGGAGGTCGATCCGCCGCAGGATCCTGCCGTAGGCATCGAGTTCGGCGATGCGGTCGGATGCGAAGGCGGCGAGCCACATGCGATCTCCGGTGGGCAGCAGTGCCATCGGCTGGGCAAGCGATCGCTCCTTTTCACCTGCCTCGATCACCGGCGCGGTCGCGTGTGGATTGAGGTCGTGAAGGACAGGAGAGCCATCACCTGCAGGCACACGGGCGATGCGGCTTTCGGAGAAGATGCCATTCAGCGCGGGCTCGAAGCGGATCAGGTTCCGCGAGTCCGTGGAGGCTGCCCATAGCGTGCCGTCGGGCGAGTGCGCCAGCGCATGGAGATTCGTGCCGATGCCGGAGCGGTAGCCGGTGACGTGCAGCGTCGCGGTGTCGATCTCCGCGATGTCGTGGTCTTGCACCTCGTAGGGGATGCGCGGGTCGCTGTCTGGTACGATGAGTGCCGTAGCTGGCGGAGCGGGCAGCGAGGGATTTGTCGGCGCCGGCTGTGGCGGGGCGTCGCGGAAGCCGAGGACGGTCGTGCGATTCCCCGGATAAAGGAATGCCGCCCGCAAGGTGCCTCCGTCCGGCGAAAGCGAGAGGGCTCGGACGAAGTTCCCTTCCAGCGGGATCGATGCGGTCTCCGCGCGGGTGATCGTGTCGATGACCGCGATGCGGTTCGCCCGCCCGCAGGAAACGAAGGCACGGTTTCCGAGGAAGACCACGTCGGCCGGTTCGTCCGGCACCGGCAGGGTGCAGACCACCGCGCGGCGAGTGAGGTCCACCACCGAGATGGTATCGGAGACTTCGTTCACTACCCAGGCTTCCTGCGATGTCCGGGCGCGCACGGTCACGGGCTCCAGCCCCACCGGGATCTCCGCGACCAGCAGCGGCGCGGGATGCTCCGCAGTGCCGGGGGTGAAGACGGAGAGGTATCCGCCCGGTGCATTCACCGCGAGCACGTGCGCTCCATCCGGGGTGATGTCCACCGGATGAAGATGACGCGCCTCGAAATGCACGCGGGCATGTGCTGCCGCGACGAGCGATAGCAGGATGGAAAGGATACGGATCAAGCGAGTGATGCGGGCATGCCTGTCCCGGCAAGCGTGCGGCTCTTGATTTGTTTCCCGGGACAGGAAGGGGAATGCTCCCCCGTGCCACGACGGCACGAGGATACGGAGCCGGATGCGATCATACATCCCATGGCAACCGGTCAAAGATATCACATCCCGGGCAAGTCATGCGGGCACGGAGAGGCCGTGCGGGCATGAATGCTCATCGCCTGATGGACAGGGTGAGAAACGGGAAGCGAATCGACCGGCGTAGCCAAGTCACGCGCACCGTGGAGGCGGCACCGCGGGACGCAGGCCGAGACGTGGCCCCCGGGCATCAAGGTCGGGGGCGGGGAGCACCACGCAATCGCGCGGCGCGGGCGGTGAAATCACGAGGGCGGGGGAGAGGACGCATTCCTTCAGCATCAGGCCGGGATTTGGCGCGGGGAGCTGCTTGTCGTGCGCTCCGCTCTCCTTCTTCTTTCCCTCCTGGATGGCCTTGCACATGCAGCACGGGTGCTCGCCGTCGAAGGTCTTCTTTGCTCCGACCACAAAGCCGTCCTGCGCCGAGTAGTCGGCCAGCATGCTCGTCCAGGCCACCGCCTGCATCACGCCCCAGTGGCCGCCGCACAAGTGCAGGCAGCCGAGCAAAGCCACGATCATGTGGACAAGGCGCTTCACGTCGGCACGAGTCGTGCGCCCTTCGCTCATGCGAAGTCAATCAACAAAAAGTCATTCCGCTTCTTGCGATCCGCGGGCTCAGTCCTTCTTCCGGACATAACCTACTGCCAACGCGAACCATGCGATGATCATCAGCAGCCCGCCGACCGGTGTGACAGGTCCGAGCCACGAGACGCCCTTCACCAGGCAGAGCACGTAGATGCTGCCGGAGAAAAGCAGCATGCCCGCGAGCATCGTCCACGCCGACTTGAGGAAGCCCGCATGGGCGAGGAAGAGCGCGGCGATGGAGTGCGTCAGGTGATACAGCACGGCCGTGTCGAAGGACTCGACGTGACCGGCCGCCTCCAGCTTGTCGTGCAGGGCGTGCGCCGCGAGGGCTCCGAGGATCACCGCGAGTCCGGCGGAAAAGGCCGCCGTCGCACCAAGACATCTGTCATTCATGCCGCCGAGCCTAACAGCGGCCCGACCGGGCGCCAGCGCGATCATGGCGGGAAATACCGTCCCGGGCTTGATGTTTGACCGTTCTCGAAATTTAAGATAATCGAAGGGGCGCAATGTCGGTCCACCAACAACAGTGGTTTTTTTCGAGCGGTGGCGAGCGATACGGCCCAGTCGGATTCGATTATCTGATCGAGCTCGCCAAGTCGGGTAAGCTCGACCCCCGGAACGACATGGTGTGGACCACCACGCTCAGCGACTGGGAGCCGGCGGGTGAGGTCGAGGGCCTTTTCGAGCGCCGCGCCCCGACGAATGACGTGCCGTCGATGAGCGGGGACTTCGCGAGCACGGGAAATTTCGAATCCAAGCCGATCCCGAAGGCCCACTTCCCCGGCACCGGGCGCATCGGCTACGTGATGGGGACCGCGGTGTTGCCGCTGGCCCTCATGGTGGGCTGGGCATTCGCCGTCCCGCTGATGCTGCCCTACGTGCCGGATGGCTATAAGGACTACCTGCCCCCCGTGATTATCCCGCTGGTGGGCATCCTGATCCTGGCGACGCTGGTGAAGCGCTTCCGCAATCTCGGCATGACCGGATGGTGGGTGCTCGGCCTGATGATTCCTATCCTGAATATCTGGCTCGGCTACCGCCTGCTGGCGTGCCCCGGCGGCTATGCCGTCGTCGGAAAGCTGGATTTCCCCGGCAAGCTGGTGGCCGTACTCTACTGGGGTACGCTCGTCGCCGGCATCGGCCTGGGGGCCGCTGCCGGCGTGGGAGCTTTCGGCGAATCCGCGGATGCCGCGAAGTGGCAGGACATCATGACCCAACTCAACCAGCTCTGGAAGTCGGGTCTGCCGGAGCGCTGAGGGTGATCAGCCTTCCTTCGGCGTGATCTTGGCAGCGGGCTTGGCCTGCTTGGGCAGGGACTCGCGCAGCCAGGTGGTCATCTGCTCGTCGGAAGGCAGCTCATCCTTGTCGAGGGCTTCGGCGAATTTCTCGAAAGGCGCGGAGGGGATTCCTGCCTTCACGCCCTTCTCGGACTTCGTCCACTCCACGGCCTTGGCGGCGCTGGTCTTGGCGGCATCCTTTTCACCGAGCGACCACTGGAGCTTGGCCAGCATCTGGTACTGCATGGCGTGACCGGTCTTCTCCACGAGGGTGGCGAAGCTGGAAATCACCGACTTCTTGAAGCTCTCCGGCACGTCCGGGGTCTTCGAGATCGCCTGCGCGACGCTCGTCACCGTCATGGCGGCCATCGGGTTGCCGTCCAGCTTGGCCAGCGCGGCCTCCGCACCGGCCCAGTCCGCCTTGGCGACGAGCAGGTCGATTTCCAGCGCGGGCAGCATGGTGTTCGCGGGATCGAGCTTCTTCAGATCGGAGAAGGCGGCATCCATGGCTGCGGTGTCCTTCTTCATGGAGGCTTGGCGGAAGGCTTGGTTGGCCTTGCCGACCTCCTCGCGCTTGCGCTGGGCTTCCTTGATCTCTTCCAGCACCTTCGCCTCGGCGTCGCCACCGGCCAGCAGGCCCTCAATGACCGGCTCGGTGAGCTGCATCGGGTGGGTGGTCAGCAGGACCTTTCCGTCCTTCACGATGAAGGCGTGCGGGATGCCGCGGACATCCGCGGGCTTCAGCCATTCGGTTTCAAAGACGCCGCCCTTGCCAGTGTAGGCCACCGGGTAGGACATGCCTTCACCCTTGTTTTTCACAAAGGCTTCCACCTTGTCCTTGCCGTCTTCCCAGACGTTCACGCCGATGACGCGCAGGCCTTTTTCCTGATACTTGTCGTAGAGCTCGTCCACGTGCGGGATGGCCGCGATGCACGGGCCGCACCAGGTGGCCCAGCACTCCAGCACATAGACCTTGCCCGGCTCCCAGGCGGTCGGGGCGGTGCCTTGCACCCACTCGAGCTTGCCGAGGGCGTCCGGTGGCATGGTGTCACCGGCCTTCTGCGCGAAGGCGGGGAGGGCTGCGGCGAGGAACAGGGAAGCGTATGTGATTTTCACGGCTTGAAAACGACGTCGGCCACCGGATTTGCCTCATCCTGATGCAGAAAAGATTTCCGGCACAGCTCGGCATACTTCCCGCCGCGTGCCCACAGCTCGTCGTGGGTGCCTTCCTCGATCACCCGGCCCTTTTCCAGCACGTAGATGCGGTCGGCATTCCGGATGGTGGAGAGCCGGTGGGCGATCACGAAGGCGGTGCGATTCTCCATCAGGCGGTCCAGCGCGTCCTGGATCTGGCGCTCCGTCTCGCTGTCCACGGACGCGGTGGCCTCGTCGAGCAGCAGGATGGGTGCGTTTTTCAGCAGGGCGCGGGCGATGGAAAGCCGCTGCTTTTCCCCGCCGGAGAGCTTCACCCCGCGCTCGCCCACGTTCGTATCGAGCATCTGGGGCAGGGCCTTCACGAAGGGCGAGGCGTGCGCGGCCTCCAGCGCGGCCCACATTTCCTCGTCCGTCGCATCGCGCTTCGCCAGCGCCATGTTTTCCCGGACGGTACCATTGAAGAGGAAGGGCTCCTGCGTCACGTAGCCGAGGCGGTCGCGAAGGGAATTCTTCGAGAGCGTGGCGATGTCGATGCCGTCGATGGTCACCGCGCCGCTGTCCCGCTCGTAGAAGCGCGTCAGGACCGAGAGCACCGTGGATTTCCCCGCGCCGGTCGAGCCGACGAGGGCGATCGTCTGGCCGGGGCGCGCCTCCAGATCCACCTCGTGCAGCGTCGGCTGGTCGCCGTAGGCGAAGGAGACTTTGTCAAAACGCACGTGCGCCTGGATTTTCGCCGGGAGCCTCTCGCCGTCGGCGGCGTTCTTCTCTTCTTCTGAATCGATGATCTCAAAGACCCGGTCCGCCGCTGCGCGGCCAGAGAGGATCATCTGGTTCAGCCCGTTCAGTCGGTCGATCGGCTCGTAGAAAAGCGACAGCGAGAGGAAGAATGCTATGAAATCGCCCATTAGAAGCGGTCCTTCCATGACCTCCCGCCCACCCACCGCCAGCACGAAGACGTAGCCGGTCATGCGGACGAAGGACATCGTCGGCGAATAGATCGCCCACCACATCATCATTCGCAGCGAGGCTTGGCGGAGCGCCTCGGAGTAGCGATTGAAGCGCCCTAGCTCGGCCCCTTCGGCGGCGTAGGCCTTGATCTGGCGGATGCCGGAGATGTTGTCGTGCAGGATCGCATTCAGGTCGGACGAGGCGTCGCGCTGGTTCCGGTAGCGGTCACGGCCGCGCGTCGAGTAGATCCACGCCCCCACGGCCAGCACCGGCACCGGCAGGGTGGCCCACAGCGCCACCTCGGGATTCAGGTAAAAGAGGAAAATGCCCACCCCGATCACCTGGAGGGCCGCCACGAGGCCCTGCTCGATCCCGTCGATCAGCACGCGCTCCATGTTCGTCACGTCCTCCACCACCCGGGTCATCACGTCCCCGGTCCGGCGGGTGTCGAACCACCGGAGCGGCAGGCGCTGGATCTTCGAGTAGAGGTCCGACCGGATGTCGTAGATGACTTTTTGTTCGAAAGTATTGTTAATGAAGATCCGTAAGGCGTTCAGCCCGTCCTTGAGGAAGAAGCCTGCCAGCGAAATGCCGATCCACAGTCCGAATTCACCGTGCCGCGCCGGATTCGGGATGATCTGGTCGATCACTTGGCGGGTCGCATTCGGGAAAACAAAGACGGAAAGGGTCATTCCGACCGCACAGAGGAGCTGGGCGGTGGCGAGCCCGGGGTAGTGCCGGAGGTAGGAAAAGACGCGCAGGATGGAATTCATCGGCCGGGTGTTGGTGCCCTGTGCATCCTTTGTAAATCCACGTCGCACAATCGCGAAATTTGGTATTGCCGCGCCTGAGCGTGCATCCCTAGGTTGCGCCTTAGAACAAGACCCAACCAGTCACCGTCAAAACCCCATGGCCAACGTATTTGCCATTCTAACCGCCATTGTGCTCGCCGCAGCCGCCTTCATTGCTTCGAAGAATAAAGCGAAGTATGAGGAGGAAATCTCTGCTCGTCAGAACGAAGAGAGTCTTCTCGCCAAGGCGGAAGCTCGTTTCGAAGACCTGTCGAAGCAATATGAAAGCACTTCTGCTACCCGCAAGAGTACCGACGAATCCGTCGCGGCACTGACCGAAACGGAAGCTGACCATCAGAAGAAGAACGGTGCTCTCGAGACCGCGCTGTCTACCAAGCAGACCGAGGCTGAAGCCAATGCCAAGAAGATCTCCACCATCGAGGAAGGTCTGGCAGAGATCGGCAACATCGAGGAGCTGGTCGACAAGATCAAGCAGACCCAGCAGGAGCTGGCCCAGCTTCAGGACGACATCTCGTCGAACGAAGCCCGTCTCGCTGATCTGACCTCCGAGAAGACCCGCACCGAGGGTGTGATCGCTCAATACAAGAGGGTCGATGGCAACTACGCCAGCAAGACCTCCTTCTTCACCTCCACCAGCATCAGCTCGATTTTCCCGGCTTACGGTTTCGTGACCCTGCCGATCGGCAATACGGGTGGCGTGATCTCCGGATCCCCGCTCAATGTGGTTCGTGACGGTGCCGTGGTAGCCAAGCTCCGCGTCAGCTCCGTGGAAGCCGGCCGCGCTGCGGCGGAAGTCGTGCCGGACTCCCTCGCCGAGGGAACCGTGCTGATGGTGGGCGACCGCGTGGTCCCCGGCAGCAACGACAAGTAATAGAACTTCAGGAATTCAAACACCAGATTTCCAAACCCGCATGAAAGCAATTTTGTACGTTCTCGCGATCCTCGCCATCGGCGGAGCAGGCTACTTCTCCCTCAACGCGAAGACAAAGTTCGAGGACCAGAGGGCAAAGAAAGAGGAGAAGGCTCTCGCCAAGGAGGCAAAGACTAAGGAGGGAGACGCCAAGGATGTCGAACTCCGCGACGAACTCGCTCTTCTTGATACCGCCACCAAGAAGGAAACAGACCTGAGCGCTTCCGTCGAGAATCTCAAGGCCATCGAGCGCAAGCTGGTCGCAGACACCAAGAAGGTGGACGGCACCCTCGCCGAGCAGAAGGAAACCTTCGCCAAGCTCGAAGGAATCCGCGCGAAGGCTGACGAGATTCTTCAAGGTGCCGGTGTGACTCTTCAGGAACTGCCGACCAAGGTCGCCGAGATCGAAGAAGACAAGAAGGCCAAGACCAAGGCTCTGGGTGAAGTCCAGTCCCTCGTCGAAGCCGCCCAGAAGAACGTCGAATCCAATCAGGCTGAGATCGCCCGCCTCGCCGACCGTTCCGCCGCACGCAATTCCCGCATGCGCCAGAACGCGATGGAGTCCGTCGTGACCGCGGTCAATGACGACTGGGGCTTCATCGTCATCGGTGCCGGCAGCAGCACGGGCTTCAAGCCTGAGACCAAGCTGCTGGTGAAGCGCGAAGGCCGCCTCATCGCCGAGGTGCAACCTTCCGCCATCGAGCCTTCCCAGACGATCGCCGAGATCGACCGCGAGACGGTTGCCGCCGGTGCCCGCATCCAGCCGGGTGATCGCGTCATCCTCGCCAATCCGGCGACGAACTGATCCGGTTTTCAGCCAAGACTGAATTTCCCAGCCTCCGCGAGCTTGCAAGCCGCGGAGGCTTTTTTATGTTCTGCCCATGCGCCTGACCCTAGCCGCCATCGTCCTCGCCGTCCTCTCGCCGTCGTGTGCTGAAAAGGAGACGACCCGCAAGCCGGTCCCGCCGCCGTCTTCCTCCAGCCAGCTCCCGTGGAACAAGCCCGTCGCCGGCCAAGGTGGTGGTGCCTTCGGTGCGTTGCCGCAGCAGCCGCGCCGCTGAATTTTTCTCACAAGCCATGCCCCTCCCATGCGCCTGATCCTCCTTCTTGTAGCCCCGGTCTTTCTTCTCGTGTCCTGCGCGGAGAAGAAGCCGGTGCCTCCGACGACCGACTCCACAACCATCCCGTGGAATCCGCCGCAGCCGGGGCAGGGGGCTGGTGCCTTCGGGGTATTGCCAAAGCAACCGCGGCGATGAGGAGTGTAGCGACCGCGTTGCTGCTGCTAGCCGCAGCCGGTGGCATGAGTTCCTGCTCCCTCTTCGGCGGGGACGGGAAGAAGAAGCACAAGCCCGCGGATCTCTCCCGGCCGACCTTGCTCCCGGCTGATAGTCCGCTGCTCGGCAGCGACGGTCCGAACCTAGGTGGCTGAGAGCAGGATTGCTGATCAGGGCTGCCGCGTGACTTTCAGCGTGCATTCGCCGTCCGCCCGTCTTTCCCTGTCGCCGCGATGAGCATCGCCGACAAACAGCAGGAGGTCCTTGAGGAACTGTCCTTTTTCCCGGACTGGCAGGAGCGCTATGAATACGTCATCGGGCTGGGCCGGAAGCTGCCCGCGATGCCGGAGGAGCAGAAGACCGCCGACAAGCTCATCAAGGGCTGCCAGTCGCAGGTCTGGCTGGATGCCCACATCGAGGACGGCAAGGTGCGTTTCCTCGCCGACTCCGACTCCGTCATCACGAAGGGGATGATCGCTCTTTTCGTCCGCGTGCTGGATGACGAGACCCCGGACGCCATCCTCTCCGCCGATCTCTCCTTCATCGACCGCACCGGCCTCAAGGAACACCTCGCCCCCACCCGGGCGAATGCGCTCAACCTGATGGCCACGCAGATGAAGCAGCGCGCGCTGGAATTCAGTGCGGCTTGAGCGGCGTCCGAGCCAAGTGGGAATTCGGCGTCGGTTTCGACGGGGATTGCCCTTGCGCGGGGTGGCCCGGTGCGAGTCATGATACCCGCACATGGCTGGAGGAAGTTTGCTCACGTTGCTGGATGATATTGCCGCGCTCCTTGATGACGTCGCGGTGATGACCAAGAGGGCCGCTTCAAAGACGGCCGGGGTGCTGGGTGACGATCTGGCACTGAATGCCCAGCAGGTGAGCGGCGTGGTGGCCCAGCGCGAGTTGCCGGTGGTGTGGGCGGTCGCGAAGGGCTCCTTCGTCAACAAGCTGATCCTGGTCCCCGCCGCGCTCCTCATCAGTGTCTTCGCCCCGTGGCTGGTCACGCCGCTGCTGATGGTCGGCGGCATCTACCTCTGCTATGAGGGTGTCGAGAAGCTATCCCACCGCTTCCTGCACCCCGGGGAGTCGAAGAAGACCGTCGAGGATGCGAAGGCGGATCTGGCCGAGACGACACCCGTCGTGGTGGATGAGAAAGCAAAGATCAAGGGTGCCGTCCGCACGGACTTCGTGCTCTCCGCGGAGATCATCGCGATCACGCTGAACGTGGTGGAGAAAGAGCCGCTCCTCACGAAGGGTTTGACCCTTTCGGCTATCGCGCTCGCCATGACGATCGGCGTTTACGGCCTGGTCGCGGGCATCGTGAAGCTTGACGATCTCGGCCTCTATCTCAGCCAGCGCGCCTCCGCCGCGGCGAAGGCCTTCGGTCGCGCGATCCTCTGGGGCGCGCCTTACCTCATGAAGACGCTGTCCGTCCTCGGCACGGCGGCGATGTTCCTGGTCGGTGGTGAAATCCTCACGCATGGCATTCACTCCGTTTACGAGTGGATCAAGCATACCGCGGCGGGTGTGGGCGGCATCGGTGGCTCGTTGCTCTCGATGTTGTTCAATGGTCTTTTCGGCGTGGTGGCAGGGACACTCGCTCTCGCCTTCATGCTCGGCATCAAGATCGTTCGCGGAAAGCCGACGCATTGAAGGTGGAGGTCCGGCTATTGCCTTGAGGCAAACGGTCGGGCCGTGTTAGGAAGGGTGGTCTCACTGCCCTTCCAGCATGATCGCCTCGCTCCTTGAATTCCATTGGCTGAATGATCCCCAGGCATGGGGTGCGCTTCTCACGCTCACCCTGCTGGAGATCGTCCTCGGCATCGACAATATCGTCTTTATCTCGATCCTCGTCGACCGGCTGCCGGAGGAAAAGCGGAAGTCGGGCCGCCTGATCGGCCTCAGCCTCGCGATGGGTGCGCGGCTCGTGCTGCTGCTCTCGATCACGTGGATCATGAGCCTGCAGAACCCGCTCTTCCACGTGCCGATCCATCCGATGCTATGGGACATGATCCCGAAGGCGGGCGAGCATGGCGGACACCTCGGGATCTCCTGGAAGGACATGATCCTGCTGCTCGGCGGCTTCTTCCTGATCTACAAGTCCACCAAGGAGATCCACCACAAGTTCGACGGCATCGAGGAATCTCACGGAAAGCCGAAGGCCGCCTCCAGCTTCGGCGCGGTGCTCGTCCAGATCGCGATGATCGACATCATCTTCTCTCTGGACTCCGTAATCACGGCCGTGGGCATGGTGAATGACCCGACCCGCGTCTCGCTAATGATGGTTGCCGTGGTCATCTCCATCGCCGTCATGATGCTGGCATCCGGTGCGGTCAGCGACTTCGTCTCGAAGCATCCTTCCGTGAAGATGCTCGCGCTATCCTTCCTCATCCTCATCGGCACGGCCCTGATGGCCGAGGGCATGCACTTCCACATCCCGAAGGGCTACATCTACTTCGCCATGGCCTTCTCCCTCGGTGTGGAGCTGTTGAACCTGAAACTGCGCTCGAAGGGCACAATCGTGCAGAAGATCGTGGATCAGTGATGGGGGGCGCGTTTCCGTATGCATTCCTCTTCAGCGCCAGCGGCGCGACCCGAGATAAGCCGGTGGCGTGAGCCACCGGACGGTAGGGCCGTATGAAAGCCGCCCCGGCAGGGTCGGCGGAAGGGCACGAAGCATCTCCACGCTCCCGATTCACCGCCGTCTGCCGCCCCTGCCGAGGCTTGCAAATCCTCACTACGGAACCGGTGGCTCGCGCCACCGGCTTATCTCGGGTCGCACCTCCGGCGCTGGGAGTGCTGGTGAAAGCTGCCTTTTTTTCGTCTCTTTCGCTCGTTTCGTTGTCGGTCCTATTGCATCGAAGGAGGAGCTCTTCCCGGGGGCATAGGGTTTCCTGCGGCAGTCAGGGACCACTCGGGCCGGTCTGATGACCGGCGCTCCCAGGGCTTCGCTCCCAGGGCTGGCGCTACAAAAAGAAAGCCCGCACCTAGTGAGGCGCGGGCTTCTTGATGATCTTGTTGCTGGTAGGCCAGCGGGCAGGGCTTACTTGCCCCAGCGCTCGAGCAGCGTCTTCGCCATGTCGCTCGGCGTTTCGGCGACGGCGATGCCGCACTCAGCGAGGATGCGCTTCTTGGCCTGCGCGGTGTCTTCCTCACCGCCGACGATGGCACCGGCGTGGCCCATGCGGCGTCCCGGAGGTGCGGTCGCACCGGCGATGAAGCCTGCGATCGGCTTCTTGCAGTTTTCCTTGGCCCAGCGGGCGGCCTCGACCTCGGCAGTGCCGCCGATCTCGCCGATCATGATGATGGCCTCGGTCTCGGGGTCATTGTTGAACATTTCCAGCACGTCGAGGTGGCTGGTGCCATTGATCGGGTCGCCGCCGATGCCGACGAGCGTGCTCTGGCCGTAGCCGAGCTGGGTGAGCTGGAACACTGCCTCGTAGGTGAGGGTGCCGGAGCGGGAGACCACGCCGACATTCCCGCGCTTGCAGATCTGGCTCGGGGTGATGCCGATGCGGCAGCCGCCGTGCGACTTCTCGCCGAGGCCGGGGGTCACGAGGCCGGGGCAATTCGGGCCGATGAGGCGGGACTTCGAGCCGCGCAGGGCTTCCTTCACGCGCATCATGTCCATGACCGGGATGCCCTCGGTGATGCAGACCACCAGCTCCACGCCGGCGTCCACGGCCTCGAGGATGGCGTCGGCCGCGAATGGCGGCGGGACGAAAATGGCGGATGCGGTGGCACCCGTCTCCTGCACGGCCTGCGAGACGGTGTCGAAGATCGGCACGATCTCGGCGAACTTCTGGCCCGCCTTGCCGGGCGTGACGCCGGCGACGAGCTTGGTGCCGTAGTCGAGGGACAGCTGCGCGTGGCGCGCGCCGAAGCTGCCGGTGATGCCCTGCACGAGGAGCTTGGTATTTTCGTCAACGAGGATGGCCATGGCGGAACTGAGCTAGTGGGGAAGTGAGATTGGTGGAAATTCGGAAAAGGGAAGCCTTACAGCGGCAGGGTGCCATTCAGGCGTGGCCCGGCTTGCGCTTGTGGATGATGAGCGGGCTGCCGTCAGGATCGGAGATCATGAGCATGTGGCAGACCGGCGTTTCGATGGGGCCCATGGTCACGGTCACACCCGCGGCCCGGACCTTGGCGACGGCGATGTCGAAGTCCTCGACCTCCAGGCCGACCGTGCAGCCATTCGGGCTGGGGTCCCAGCCGGGAGTCTTTCCGAGGCTGAGGGTGCCCGCGCCGATGTCGAATTCGACCCAGTGACCGCTGCCATCTTCCATCTCGTGGTCCATGGTTTTGGTCAGTCCGAGCACGCCTTCATAGAAGGCGACGGACCGCGCCATGTCGGTGACCGGGTAGCAGGAGAATGCGATTTCGGTGACTTTCATGGCGGTGGGATCAGTGCGAGCACTCGGGGTGATTCGACTTCTTCTGGTGCAGGGCCACTGTATTGCCGCTGGGGTCCGAGATCAGGGCCATGCGGCAGACCGGGAAGTCCTGCGGTTCGAGGAGGATCTTCACTCCTGCGTCCTTGAGCGATGCGATGGCGGCGTCGAGGTCTTCCATCTCGAAGCAAAGGCCACCGCCGCCCGCATTGGGCTGCCATTGGTCGTTTGCCTGCGCGATGGCGAGGGTGTGGCCGCCGGGAATCTCGAATTCCACCCAGCCGGCCTTGCCCTCGTGTTCGAAGACCATGCCCTCCTTGAGGCCCATGATCCCGCCGTAGAATTTGCGTGCTTCCTCGATGTCGAGGGCCGGGTATCCCGTGAAACCTGCTTCCTTGATGCCGATTTTATTCATGGCGGGATACCCGTAAGCGCGTCAGGCGACAGCCGCCACGATCTTCTGCGCACCGTCCGCCATGGTGCTGGCGGAGACGATGTTCAGGCCGCTGGCGTCGAGCGTGGCCTTGCCGGCATCGACGTTGTTGCCTTCGAGGCGGACGACGAGCGGGATCGGCAGGCCGGTTTCCTTGGCTGCGGCGATCACGCCTTCGGCGATGACGTTGCAGTCCATGATGCCGCCGAAGATATTGATCAGGATGCCCTTCACCTGCGGGTCGGCGAGGATGATCTTGAAGGCCGCGGTGACCTGCTCGCGGGAAGCACCACCACCCACGTCGAGGAAGTTGGCCGGTTCGCCACCGTAGTGCTTGATGATGTCCATCGTGGCCATCGCGAGGCCTGCGCCATTCACGAGGCAGGCGATGTTTCCATCGAGGCCGATGTAGTTGAGGTCGTATTCGGAAGCGGCGACTTCGCGCGGGTCTTCCTCTTCCTTGTCGCGCATGGCGACGATTTCCGGGTGGCGGAAGAGCGCGTTGTCATCGAAGCCGAACTTCGCATCCAGCGCCAGCACGCGGCCATCCGGGGTGGTGACCAGCGGGTTGATCTCGACCATCGAGCAGTCGAGGGAGACGAAGAGCTTGTAGAGATTGGAGAGCAGCTTGCCGAATTGCTTGCCGAGGTCACCGGCGAGGCCGAGCGCGGCGGCCAGCTTGCGGATCTCGTAGCCCTGCAGGCCGAGAAGCGGGTGGACGAACTGGCGGATGATCTTCTCCGGCGTGTTGTGCGCCACATCCTCGATGCTCATGCCGCCTTCCGTGGAGGCGA
Organism: Luteolibacter flavescens; assembly: GCF_025950085.1. Classification (NCBI taxonomy): domain Bacteria; kingdom Pseudomonadati; phylum Verrucomicrobiota; class Verrucomicrobiia; order Verrucomicrobiales; family Verrucomicrobiaceae; genus Neoluteolibacter; species Neoluteolibacter flavescens. The sequence continues at coordinate 134,324 of NZ_JAPDDS010000008.1, read as the reverse complement.
CGATGACCGGGCGGCAGGTGGCGCGGTCCATGAGGATGGCGAGGTAGTATTCGTGGGTGATGTCCACGGCCTCGGCGATCATGACCTTGCGGACAAGCTTGCCGGCGTCGCCGGTCTGCACGGTCACGAGGGTCTCATTGATCATCTTGCCAGCCAGATCGGCGGCCTGCTCGGGCGACTCGATGAGGTGGACGCCGCCTTGGAAGCCGTTCTTGAAGTGGCCCTTGCCACGGCCACCGGCGTGCACCTGGGCCTTGATCACCAGCTTCGCACCGGCGAATTCCTTCGCGGCGGCAGTGGCTTCTTCGGGGGTGGAAGCAACCTTGCCCTTCGGGCTCGGCACTTGGAAGCGGTCGAAAAGCTCCTTCGCCTGGTATTCGTGGATATTCATGGGCCGTCGGAAAAACGCGGCGACGCTAAGGGACCCGCCGGACCGGTCAAGGAAAAGGCCGGACCCCGGGAAAATGGTGCGGGAAGAACGATGGAAACGGTAGATTCGGACAAGATTTGTCAGGTGGGTAAACCGTCCGACATTCGACCCCCGGGACCCCGTGAAACCGGCTGCACGGGAGGAGCCGGGATTGACCGGAAACTCCCACAAGGCACCCTGCCGCGGTGCGTCTGAAAATCATCCTCGCCTACGACGGCCGCGATATCGAGGGCTGGCAGTCCCAGGCCGGCGGGAATACCGTGCAGGACCTCGTGGAGAAAGCGATCGCCGAGACGGCCAAGCAGCCGGTGCGGCTGAATGGCTCCGGCCGCACGGACGCGGGCGTCCACGCGCTGGCCCAGGTGGCGCATTTCGACGCGCCGGATGACCTGACGATGAACCCATTCAACTGGGTCCCGGCTTTGAATACGAAGCTGCCTGGATCGATCCGCGTGATGGCCTGCGAGGAGGTGGCCGCGGATTTCCACGCGCGCATCTCGGCCACGGGGAAGACGTATCGCTACGACCTCTCGACGGAGCCGGTGCTGTCGCCCTTCCGCGCGGCGCGGGCGTGGCACCTGCCGCGGCAGCTCGATCCCTACACGCTGCGCGAGGCGCTGGGCCTCTTCGTGGGGCGGCACGACTTCGAGGCCTTCGGAGCGAAGCGCGGCTACGAGACCGAGGAGACCAGCTATGTGCGGACCGTGACGGGGGTGGATCTCGAGGAGATCGACTTCGGCTGGCGGCTCAGGTTTTCCGGCGAGGGCTTCCTCTACAAGATGGTGCGCTTGCTGACAGGCACGGCGGTTCAGGCGGCGCAGGGCCGGATGAGGATCGACCAGGTGGCGGCGTTCCTGAACCAGCCGAAGGGCCTGCCGCTGGGGAAGAGTCCGTTCTGTGCCCCGGCGGACGGGCTCTACCTGGAGTCGGTGCGCTATGATTGAACTGCCCGAGCAGGCTTGCGGCAGGATGCCGCAGCCACGATTTTGAGATCATGGAAATCCGCCCCATCGCCCGTGTGCGCTCGTGCTTCGGCAGCAAGTTCGCCGTGCCGCGCCAGCCGGGACTGTGCCCCAGTGCGTGGGGAGAGCTGGTCTTCGAGCCGGACTATCGCCAGCCGGAAGCGCTGCGGGGCATCGAGGGCTTCTCGCACCTGTGGCTCATCTTCAGCTTTCACCTCACGGCGGATGGCGGGTGGAGCCCCACGGTGCGGCCACCGCGGCTGGGCGGAAACGAGCGCGTGGGGGTCTTCGCCACCCGCTCGACCTTCCGGCCAAACAATCTCGGCCTCTCGCTCGTCCGGCTGGATGGCGTGGAGCGCCGGGAGAAGGAGGGGAGCGTGCTCCTGCTCGGCGGGATCGATCTCGTGGACGGCACGCCTGTCTATGACATCAAGCCCTACATTCCCTACGCCGAGGCGCTGCCGGATGCCCGTGCGGGCTTCGCGCCGGACGAGCCGCAGCGCCTGCAGGTCACGGCGGAAACCCCGGATTTTGCCCGTCTGCCGGAGCGCGCGCAGCGGGTCATCGTGGAGGCGCTGTCGCTCGATCCCCGGCCTCCGGCGGGTCGTGACGAGCCGGGTCGCATCCACGGCGCGGGCCTCTGCGGGGTGGATGTGAAGTTCCGGATCGAGGATGGGGCGTGCCGGATCGTGTCGGTGGAAGTTGCTGAGGGTTCGGGGTTGAATGGTTAAGTTAGGTGAACTAAGTTCGCGCGCATGAACGGGAAAACCCTCGCGCTGCTGCTCGCCGGCACGTCACCACTACTCTGCCTGACAGGCTGCAAGAGCCGCGAGGAAGCCGCGAAGCAGACGCTCCAAGAAAGCGGCTACGATCTCACGCCCGAGGCGTTTTTTCGCGCGGCGGAGACCGATGACCTCACCGCGCTGGAGAAGCTCGTCACCAGCGGGATCGCGGTGGACACGCGGAATGAAGCCGGTGACACGGCGCTGCACGCTGCCGCCGGGGCAGGGGCGAAGAAGGCCGCAGACTTCCTGCTGGATCGCAAGGTGCCTGTGGATGTCACCGGCGCGGAGGATCGCACGCCGCTGATGGTGGCCGTGATGCGCGGCACGCCGGAGATGGTGCGCTATCTCCTTTCCCAAAAGGCCGATGCCCACAGGCGCGACGCCCATGGCTTCAAGCCGCTGATGCTGGCCGTGAAGGAAGGCCGCGGGGACATGGTGGGCGAGCTCGCTCCCTACGATCGCGACAAGCTCGATGACGCCCTGCTGGTGGCCTCGCTGGAGGGCAAGGCCTCGGTGATCGACGCGCTGACGAATTACGGGGCATCGATCTATGCCCGCATGGAAGACGGTCGTACCCCGCTGATGCTGGCTGCGGAGAATGGCCACATCGAGGCGGTGGACATGCTGCTGGAGGTGGGGGCGAACCGCTTCTCGATGGATGATGACGGTCGCATCGCTGCCGACATGGCTCGCGAGGCTGGCCACGAGGAGCTGGCGCTGCGCCTGGCGGAAGCGCCCGCAGAGGACGAATTTGCACTGGAGGAGCCCGTCGATCTCGGCGCGGAGATGCTTGCAAAGGTGACGGAGAAGGAAGCGGCAGCCGCTTCCTCCGGCACGCCAGCCACCCCCACAGCCCCGGGCGAAACGACCGGCCTGCCATGGAACAAGCCGGTCGCCGGACAGCCGGCAGGATCTGCCCCCGCACTGCTGGAGGGCGTGGTGCTGGAGCCGGTGGCGCGCCAGCGCGTCGAGGTGTCTGCCGGGGAGAAGTCCATCGCGCCGCTCGTGATGCGGGCCTATCGCCAGAAGGATCTGCCGATGCGCGTGGAGTCCGTGCAGGGCCAGACGGCCACACTGCGGATGTCCGGCGGCGGCGTGCAGGAGATCACCGAGGGTGCGACCATTCCCGGATCACGGCTCAAGGTTGTGCGGGTGGACAGCCGCGTGCAGGACCTGAAGGACCAGCCGGATCAGGTGGAGGTCTCCGTGGTGGAGATCGAGGACCCCGCGACGGGGAGAAAGCGGGAGCTGATCTCCGGCGTCGAGCCGACCGCACACGATCCCGTGGCGCTGGTGGAAGACGGGCAGGGGAGGCATTTTGTGGCAAAGGCCGGGCAGAGATTCAGCGCTTCGGACGGCACCGAGTATGTCGTGACTGACGTGCGGCCGAATCAAATGGTGATTGAGAATCGTGGCACAGGTGAGGTAATAACGGTTCCGCTCCGCGGCCCGCGGGGTTGAGCAATACCCATCCATGCCCGCCAAGACGATCGACCCGGGGAGCCCGGTGAAGCAATTTTCCGTGCTGCTCCCGAACCGTGCCGGTGCGCTGGCCTCGCTGGTGAAGCTGCTGCGGTCCTCCGCCATCGAGGTGGTGGGCATCAGCGTGCAGGACTCCCGCGACGCGACCATCGCGCGCCTGGTGGTGACGGATCCGGATGCGGCGGAGGAGATCTTCGTGGAAAAGGGCATCCCGCACACGACCTGCGAGCTGGTCGTGCTCTCCCTGCTGGAGTCCGGTCCCGGGCTGCTGCCGGTGCTCGATACCCTGATGGTGGCCGAGACGAATATCGACTTCGCCTACGCGCTGCTGCCCTCGCCAAAGCGGCACACGCTGCTGGCGCTGCACGTCGAGGACTACGACTTCGCCACCGGCGTGCTGAATCAGGCAGGCTTCAAGCTCGTCTATCAGGAAGGCCTGAGCCGCTAAAGAACCTCAGGGCGATGCCAGGTGCCTCCGTGCACCATCGAATCCACCCGTTCCGTGCAAGCAGTCTTTCTTCCGGAAGCGGCGGAATCGTATCGGGAGTCAGTCCGATGGCTTGTCACCAGCGGGCGGCGCGGCTTGAGCGTCTTCCTGAGGCACCGGATGTCGCTCGGTGTCATCCACAAAAACACGGCCGATCATGCGCAGGTCGATGGTCGCACCCTTCTCGACCAAGCCGAAGTCCTGGTCATTCACCCTGAGCTTGCCGGCTTTGAAGGTCACGCGGATCTTCTTGCCATTGTAGTGGAAATCCTTGTCGGACGAACCGCCACCTCCTGAATCGCTCGGCATCATGAAGGTGACCCCGGCGGCGGATTGGGAATGGCCGGGGAAATTTCGGTTCGCGATATGGCGATTCAGAACCTCCAATGTGTCCAAGTCCAGATTGTGGGCTTGCTGACGGGCGGAGCCAATGACGCTGTCCATTTGCTGCATCGGCTCCTTCGATGCCTCCCGGAGTTCCCTGAGGATCTTCTTCTTTGCTGGATCTCCTTTCGAAGCGATCTCCTCGTCCTTCAGTCGCTTGGCCACATCCTCGGAAAGCCGGCTTTCTTCCGGTGCTTTGATCGTCTTCGGATGCCTATGGAAATACTCGACCAACCTCGGCAGCACGTTGCTTGCTGCTTTTCGTTCCTCTGGTGATGCGTCCGGATTCTGGATCAGGTCGTCCAGCAGAGCAAATGATGTCCACATGCTGTTCTCAAGGTTCGCCTTCAACCAATCGTTGCTTCCGGCGTCGAGCAGCTTTGCCTGCATATTGCTTTCGGCAGCCCGCAGCCATGCGGCGCGCTCCCTTTCCAGCTTCGCGCCTCTCTCGAAGGCATCGTCGCCGCTCTGGACCTCGTTGCCGCTCTGGACCTCGTTGCCCCCCTGAGCTTCTTTGCCTCCTTGGACCTTGCCCAGCCAGAAGGTCAAAAGGCACAGCGCCCCGACCCCTGAAATCGCAATGACTCGACTTGTTACCCGGTTCATCAGTTGCAAAAAACTGTCAGCCAGCCCACCCGGGCAAGTCTATCTAAAAGGAGCATCTTCCGCCCCGGCCTTTTGACACAGCCCCGGAGCTTGAAGAGGGGGCGAGACGCCCCCTCAACGGACTGGAGCGAGACGCTCCAGCTACATTCACGAACTGATGCGGGGCCGCTTACTTACTTCCGGATCGCCTCCAGATGCCCGGCCAGATCAGCGGCCTTGTTGGCCTCGCGGTAAGACTTGTCCTGACGCTCCAGCAGACCGCTCCACAGCGCGAAGGTGTCCGGGTGATCTTCACCGGCGAGCTTCTTCAGCCGGTCGGGGAGGTGCGCGATGTCCTTCGGGTCATCGCTGGCGGCGAGAATGATCAGCGCCTCGCCCTCGCCCATCACGGTGATCTGGTTTTCGCCGGGCGTCACCTCGGACTCCATGGGATAGATCCACGCGCGGGCGGAGAAGTCACCGGCCTGCAAGGTCAGCACCCGGCGGTCCTCCACCTTCGCCTGCTGGTCCTTTGCTGAAAGCTGCACGCGGAAGCTCAGTGCGCCCGGCTTGTCCGTCCGCAGGTGGAGCACCATCAGATCGTCCGGCTTCGAAACGAAGGTCGTCCAGGTAAAGCCCACGCCGCCGCGCTTGAAGGTGACGACCGAGAGGCCGTCCTTGAGATCGAGCCTGCGCTTGTAGCCGGTCACCTCGCCCTCCGCATTCAGCCAGTCGAAGGTGAGCTCGGCGCGCGTCGTGCCGGTGAAGCCGAGGGACGGTGCTTTCTCATCAGCCGCTTCCCCGGTCTTCGCCACCTCCGTCCAGAGCGGATAGACCTCGCGCTTCGTGTCGCCATTGAGCCGGGTGAAGAGCGAGCCATTGCCCAGTGGGAAGGCCTGCTCGACGGATGCCGCAGGCGATGGGAATGCCAGCTCGCCCGCCGTGGCGAAGTGGCAGATCAGCGGCAATACCAAGGTCCAGCGCATGCCTTCATGTGCGGCAGGACCGGCACCTTGGCAAGGGGGTGATTCCAAGATCGGTGGCAGGTTTCCCATTGCCCTTCATCGGCATGATATGGGAAAAGGCGCTCATCGTGAATGCCACCGTCCGCCAATTGTGCTGCCAAGGCTGCGGTGCCACTTTGCCCGTGACCGAGGGAATCCGCTTCCTGACGTGCAACTACTGCAGCGCCCGGTTGGAGATCGTCGAAGATCACGCGACGACCCATACCCGCCTCATCGAAGGCATTGAGCGACGGACCAAGAAGATAGAACGGGATGTCGAGGTGCTGCGGCTACATGCCGACCTGAAGCGTCTCGACGAGGCATGGGCCAGATACGAAGCCCGTGTCGATCCCCGTGACGAGCGTGGCCGTCAAGTGCCGAATGGCCTGCTTGGAATCGGGCTGGTCGGGGTGGTTGTCAGCCTGAGCGTGCTGATCTCCGAAGCTTGGTGGTTGGGGCTGCTGATTGCTTCGGTGGCGGTCTGGTTTGTCATTCACGGCTTCCGCAGCGAAATGGACAAGGGGCGCATCATCCACGGCATGAAGACGGAATACGAGAGGCGTCGCAAGATGCTGATCCAGCAGATAAACGGAGGGGCCTGAGTCTCCCGGCTCGGGTGGATCAGGCGGCCTTCTTTTTCCCGATGCTATGACGACCCGCTCGTCGGGAGCTTGCCCCCGATGAGGGCGAGCAGATCCTTCTCATCGCGGGTTGCGAGATCTGCCCGGGAGATGTCCCGGTTTCTCTCCATTCCATTTTGCCGATAGGCGAGCCAGATGGACCGTCGGCCGACTTTCATCCCCGTCAGCTCGTCCCATCGGATCTCCTCCACCTTCCAGAAGTCCGGCGGCGAGAAGTGGATGCCGGAGTCATCGACTCCGATCCAGGCGTCCAGTGCCCTTGCGAGCAGGTGCCACCGCACCCACTTCAGGATGGCGCAGATGCCGAGCATCACGGCGAGTGGCAGCCTGCCGGGATCCTGCCGTGAGGCCACCAGATAGCCGGTGAAAACCACGGTCAGAATGATGGCTCCGGTGAGCTCCCATTTTCGCCGCGATGCGGTCTGAAGTTGGAATGACGACGGCATGGATCAATGCCCGCTTCCCGCCTTCTCTGCGCCGAGGCCGGTCTGCGCGCGGAAATTCAGCTCGGCGAATTTCGCTTCGGACTCCGGATCCGGCTTGCTCAGGATGGTGCCCAGCCATGCGCCGAGGAAGCCGAGCGGGATGCTGACGATCCCGGGATTCTCCAGCGGGAAGATCGCGCCAGCCTTGCCGAAGATGCCATTCGGGCTGAGCAGGATGAGGATGATGGCGGAGGCGAGACCCGTGCCGAGACCGGCCACGGCGCCCGCGGTATTGAAGCGCTTCCAGAAGACCGAGAAGAGGATCACCGGCAGGTTCGCCGATGCGGCCACGGCGAAGGCGAGGCCGACGAGGAAGGCGGCATTCGCGGTCGGCCCCATGAAGATGGCGATGGCGATGCTGACCGCGCCGACGAAGAACGCGGTGATGCGCGCGACGCGGACTTCCTGACCGGGCTTCGATTCCTTCCCGTGATGCATGACATTCGAGTAGAAGTCATGGGCGAAGGACGTGCTCGCGCTCATCGTGAGGCCCGCCACCACGGCGAGGATCGTGGCAAAGGCGACGGCGCTGATGAAGGCGAAGAAGAGTTCGCCGCCCAGCGCCTGCGCGAGGATGGGCGCGACCATGTTCGTGTTCTCCTTGCCGTCCGGCGTGAGGATCGCGGACTTCTCGAGCACCGTGGCGGCACCGAAGCCGAAGAAGGTGGTGAGGATGTAGAAGACGCCGATGACCCCGATGGCCCACGCGACGCTGACCCGCGCCGTTTTTGCATCCGGCACGGTGTAGAAGCGCACGAGGATGTGCGGCAGACCCGCCGTGCCCAGCACCAGCCCCAGCGCCAGCGAGATGAAGTCGAGCGGCCCCCACGGATTCACCGCGGCGCCGAATTTCAGGCCGGGATCGAGCAGGTTCTTCGGCTCGGCGGTGCCCGCGTAGTCGGCGTGTGCCACGGCGTGGAAGAATTTCGTCATGCTGTAGTCGTGTTGGCCCAGCACCAGCCAGCTCAGCGCGAAGGCCCCGCCCATGAGCAGCAGCGCCTTGATGATCTGCACCCAGGTGGTGGCCAGCATGCCGCCGAAGACCACATAGACGAGCATCAGCACGCCCACGCCGACGACGGCAGGGGCGAATTCCACATGGATGAGTTCCTTGATGATCACGCCGGAGCCGACCATCTGGGCGATCATGTAGATGATGGAAACGACCAAGGTGCTCAGCGAGGCCATCGCACGCACGGGCCGCGGGCTCATGCGGTAGGCGAGCAGGTCCGCCATGGTGTATTTCCCGGCATTCCGCAGCGGCTCCGCGACCAGCAGCAGCACGGTGAGGTAGGCGACGAGGAAGCCGACGGAGTACATGAAGCCGTCGTAGCCCTTGAAGGCGATCATGCCGGAGATGCCGAGGAAGCTGGCGGCGCTCATGTAGTCACCGGCCACGGCCAGGCCGTTTTGCCAGCCCTTGATCGAGCGGCCGGCGGCGAAGTAGCTGGCGGAGCCGGTGGCCTTTCGCGCGCTGAAGTAGGTGATGACCAGCGTGAGCGCCACGAAGGCGAGGAACATCCACAGCGCCGGGGTGAACTGGATGGCGGAGAGCATCGGGGTGATGGCGGAGGGCATCGGTTCAGGCGTTGGCGTTCGGCTTGGATTCGATCGAGGCGAGCAACGCGTGCTCCATGGCGTCCCATTTCCGCGCCGTCCGCATGTAGAGCCACGCCATGCCGAAGGTCATGAGGAACTGCGAGAAAGCGAAGAGGTAGGCCCCGTTCACCTTGCCCACCAGGGGCTGCTTCATCATTTCCGGGAAGTAGCCGATCAGCACCGGCAGGGTCATGTAGTAGATCAGGAAAAAGATCGTCGCCGGGACGATGAAGCGCCGCTTGGCAGCGAGCAGCTCGTGGAATGCGGGCAGCCTGGCGAGGGCTTCCCAGTCGGGTTGGGTTGGGTTTGCCATGGGATTCCGTGAGCCCTACCAGCGGCGCGGAAGGCTGTCAAAATCCCAACGGTGTGATGTCACGGGGAATCAAGCGGGCAGCCGGAGCCCGGACCTTTATTCTCTGCGGACCTGATCCCCCGCTCCACGCCCAGATGCGAAAAGGCATCGTCGGAAAGTGTTGATGATTCGTCGGTGAACGGAGTCTCGACCGTTTCCTTCCGAATCGTCCCGTTTTCAATGTGATCCCAATGAGACAACATGCAGGCGGCCAACGAGCTACCTACGCGCCAAACCAAGATCCACTGTGGTCGTGATGGCATTTGTAGTTAAGCGTGAGACGAATACACGCGTGTAGAAGCTGGGGATGGAGAGGCCGGGCCGCGAGTCCTTTCTGAGATCAGAAAAACCATTGGGCAATAGCCCGGGGGTGTGGTTGCGTGGCCTGCGCCATGCGCTGCTTCTACTCGCAGGATCTGGAACTCAAGCTGCCCTCGGGACACCCGTTTCCGATGGAGAAGTTCCGTGTTTCCAAGGACATGCTGCTGGATGGCGGCATCCTGCGCCCGGAGGAAATCGTGGAGGTGAAGGTGGCGGATCCGCACCTGCTCAAGTCCGTCCACGAGACCGGCTACATCGAGCGGATCTACTCCGGGATGCTGGACCGGAAGGAGCAGATCCAGCTCGGTCTGCCAGTGACGCCGCAGCTCTACCACCGCAGCGCGACCGAGGTGGAAGCCACCCGCCAGACCTGCCACGCCGCCCTCGCCGAGGGCGTGGCCGTGTGCCTCGCCGGCGGCACCCATCATGCCTTCCGCGAGCACGGGGAGGGGTATTGTGTTTTCAATGATGTCGCCATCGCCATCCGCGATCTCCAGGGCAGGCAGCCCGGCATCAAGGTGATGGTGGTGGATACCGATGCGCATCAGGGAAATGGTACCGCCGCGATCCTCGGCAATGACCCGCGCGTCTTCACCTACTCGATCCACGTCGGGCGGAACTACCCGACGAAGAAGGTCGCGGGCTCGATGGACGTCGAGACCGTGCGCTACGTGGAGGGCGAGATGTATCTCAAGCAGCTCTTCGGCACGCTGGCCGCCGCGCTCGATACCTTCGCGCCGGATCTCGTCATCTGGATCGCCGGGGCGGACAATCATCGCAATGACCGCTTCGGGCAGATGCATCTTTCCGTGAAGGATCTGCAACGCCGCGACGACGTCTTGCTCCGCGCCTTCATCCGGAACCGCGTGCCCGTCGCCGTCCTCTACGGAGGCGGCTACAACCGCGAGCCGGAATTCACCGCGAAGATCCACCGGAATACGGTTGCGACGGCGAAGAAGCTCGCGGCGGAGTTCAGGGGATTGTGAGGGGCGGTCGATGTAGCGGAAGGACCTGGTTCTCGTAGCGGAAGGGCTGCGCCCTTCCGGCTTCTCGCGTACCGCTCGAGAATCGCCACCCGCGAGTCATCTCCGGGCCGTTCACGAAGAGGTGAATGGGACCGGGGATTCATCTTCATGCCGCCCCCCAGCCGGAAGGACGAAGTCCTTCCGCTACGAAGAAGCAAAGACCCGCAGCACGCTTACTTCGTCGCGAGGCAGCCGGGGCAATCTTGCACGTAGTGCGCGGAGCCGTGCTGGCTATTGTAGCGGAAGGACTTCGTCCTTCCGGCGTCTCGCGTACCGCTCGAGAATCGCCGCCCGCGAGTCATCTCCGGGCCATTCACGGGTAGGTAAATGGGGCCGGGGATCATCTGCATGCCGCCCCCCGCCGGAAGGACGCAGTCCTTCCGCTACGAAGAAGCAAAGACCCGCAGCGTGCTCACTTCGTTGCGAGGCAGCCGGGGCAATCCTGCACGTAGTGCGCAGCGCCGTGCTCGGCGAGTTGCGGGCGCTTGTCGATTAGGCAGAGTTCGGAGTTTCCGATGGTATTGCGCGGCTTGAAGGCGCAGCCCGCGGGTGGATTCGCGAGGTTCGGCGGGAGTCCGGGGATGGTGTAGAGATCCTCGCCCTTCTTGTGGATGGAGGGGATGCTCTTCAGCAGCGAGCGGGTGTAGGCGTGCAGCGGACGGGCGAACAGCTCGTCCTTTGGCGCGCTTTCCACGATGCGTCCGGCATACATCACGTTCACGTGGTCGCAGACTTCCGAGACCACGGCGAGATCGTGGGTGATGAAGACGACGGCGGTGCCGAGGTCGCGCTGGCGCTCGCGGATCAGGTCGATGACCTGCTTCTGCACGGTCACGTCGAGCGCGGTGGTCGGTTCGTCGCAGATCAGCAGTTCCGGGCGGGTGATCAGCGCCATGGCGATCATCACGCGCTGGCGCATGCCGCCGGAGAATTCGTGCGGGTAGGATTGGATGCGCTTCTCGGGTTCCGGGATCCCGACCTCGGCCAGAGACTGGATGGCGCGGTCGAGTGCCTTCGCTCCCTTCAGCCCCTCGTGCAGGGCCAGCGGCTCCATGAGCTGCTCGGAGACCTTCAGGTAGGGATTCAGGGACGTCATCGGATCCTGGAAAATCATCGAGATGCGCTTGCCGCGCAGCTTCTGGAGCTGCTTGTCGCTCGCCTTCAGCAGGTCGATCCCGTCAAACATGGCCGTGCCCGCGTGGATGCGGCCCGGAGGCTGGGGGATCAGCCCGAGCAGCGAGTAGCACGTCACCGACTTGCCGGAGCCGGATTCACCGACGATTCCGAGGGTCTTCCCGGCATCGACCGAGAATGAAACATCCTCCACCGCGTGGACGATGCCATTGCGGGTGTGGAAGCGGGTGGTGAGGTTGCGGACGTCGAGCAGTGGCATGGCGGCGAACTAGCAGGAAATGAGCCTTGCCGTGAGCTAAAGGACCACGCGGCGGATTTCCAACTTCGGATTTTTGAAATTGAGGAGGAGAGCCAGTTTCAGCTTCGTAACCCGCAGATAATTGATCATTTGTCCGATTTCAGCGGCGGAGATCCGGTCCACCGTTTTGGCATCGACGATGATTTTTCCGAACGCGATGAGGTCAGGGACGAAGTCGTCTACCTTCACCCCACGAAAGAAAACGGGGAAGCGGGGCTGTTGGGAGAACTCGATGCCGTCCTGCCGGAATGCGACTACGAGGGAGTTCTCATAGGTTTTCTCGCGAAAGCCATGGCCGACCTCATTGTGAACCGCCATTGCGGACGAGATGATCCTTCGAGATTCTTCCGCGTAGAGGTAGGGAGGGTCTTCGAATTCCATCGAGAGAAGGCTTTCAGAAGGTGAGACAGCTTGTCGATCTTCCTCGGTGATTGAACCACAGATGGACACTGAGGGACACAGATGAAAGACAGGATTTGAAGCAAACCTGCGAGGCCGCGGTCGGAGGGCCTTTATCTGTGTCTATCCGTGTCCATCAGTGGTCCTCTTGGCTTTTTTCCGCGCAGGCTGCCAATGCTGAGGAAATTTCAAACCACAGAAGACACTGAGGAACACAGATGAAAAGCAGGGGATGATGAACAATTTGTGAGGCTGCAAACGGGGTCTTTATCTGTGTCCATCCGTGTTCATCTGTGGTCCTACTTCTTCCTCCGTCCGGCGGATTTCTTCGCGGTGGCTCTTTTGCCTGCGGGCTTTTTCACGGCCCTTTTCGCGGCGGGTTTGCCCGCGGGCTTCTTGCCTGGCCGGCCAGTTCCGGTGTCGCGTTCTTCCCACTCGCGGCGGTCGCGGGAGCGGACGGAGAAGACGACGGGGACCGCGGGCACGGGATTGAATTCGCGCAGGCGATTGGAAAGGTAGCTCTCGTAGCTCGCGGGCATCAGCGCCTTGTCATTCACGAAGAGCACGAAGGTCGGCACCGGGATGGTGCGATACTTCTCATCCACCGCGGCGGTGCCGTAGTAGAGCTTCAGGCGCTTGGCGGAGCGCTTGTCGGTCGGTGGCGGATTGAGCTGGAAGGCATCGTGGAGCATGCGGTTCAGCTTGCCGGTGCTCGGCACGTTCTGGGCGGCCTTGCGGACCTTCAGCACTTCCTTCAGCACGGTTTCCACGGCCTGGCCGCTCTTTGCGGAGACGGTGAGGGCCGGTGCGTAGGAGAGGAAGAAGAGCTCGCGATCCACGTGTTCCTTCGCCTCTTCCTTGCGTGCTCTCATCGGCGCGTCCGGGTGATAGAGGTCGAATTTGTTCAGGACGATCAGGCAGGGCTTCTTTTCCTCCAGGATCTTTTGCGCGATCTTGCGGTCCTGCGCGGTGATGCCCGCGGCGAGGTCGATGACCAGGATGCACAGGTCGGCGCGGCGCACGGAGCGATCCGTCCGCATGGCGGAAAAGACCTCCACCGAGGTGTCACGCTTCGAGCGCGGGCGGAGGCCGGCGGTATCGATGAGCGTGAATTTCTCCCCGGCGTATTCGCAGGGCAGGTCGATCGCGTCGCGGGTGGTGCCGGCGATGTCAGAGACGATGGTGCGCTGGTCCTGTAGGATGGCATTCACCAGCGAGGACTTGCCGGCATTCGGCCGGCCGACGATGGCGAGCTTGATGCCTGCTTCCTCGGCTTGGGCGACGAGTTCCTCGATCTCGCCGACGAGCGGCTTGAGGATCTCGTCGATCTTCTCGGTCAGCCCCGTCATGCCGCGGCCGTGCTCGGCGGAGACGCCGACGGGAGTGCCGAAGCCGAGGCGGGCGAATTCATCGGTGCCGCGGATGTGCTTGTCCTCGTCCACCTTGTTCGCCACCAGCATCACCGGCGGCTTCGCCTTGCGGAGCCTCTGGGCGAGGTCCTGGTCGATGGGGGTGAGTCCTTCGTGGGCATCCACGATGAAAAGGATGAGGTCCGCAGTCTCCATCGCGATGTCCGCCTCCAGCGAGACCTGGGCACCGAAGCCATCGTCCAGCGTGGCACCGATGCCGCCGGTATCGATGATGGTGCACGGGATGGCGGTCGCCAGGCAGGGTGCGGAGATCCGGTCGCGGGTCACGCCGGGCTGGTCGTGGACGATCGCGATCTTCCGCTTGGCCAAGCGGTTGAAGAGCGCGGACTTCCCGACATTCGGACGGCCGACGATAGCGACGGTGGGCATGGGAGGGGCTTAGGGCAGCAATCCGCCCGGGGCAAGGGCTTTACGGTGAGGAATGGACGGAGGAACTGTGGAAATTGGCGAAACGCGATGGCGAGCGGAGCGACCCTTCTACTCAGCAGGTTCCTTGCGGTCGTCGGAGGGTTGTCCGGCTGCGCTGTCTGGCTCCTTGTCGGGCTGAGGGGCTACACTCAGGCCCGGTTGGGCTTGTCCCGCAGTCTTGTCGTCCTCCGAGAGTAGCCCGGCCAGGATCTCGAGGTGGAGTTTCCTTGCGATGGGGTCCACCCGATTGATGCCAGCCCACCATCCGAAGGAGTAGGACAGTTTCACTCCGAAGCCCTGTGGTTCTACGATCCCCCCGGCTCTGGCTTTATCCTTTAAGATCGACGGTTCCATGTAGGACATGACGGCCGAATAGTAGCCAGCCATCCACAGCTTGTGCGGCAGGCTTCCTTCTTTCCACCGTTCGGGCACGGGATCCGGATCCAGTTTTCCGGCTTCTACCCATCGGTTGAATTCCTCCTGGTAGATTGGAAGCGCGCGCTCATACAGAGATTCGAGTGAGTCGTCGGGTTCCGCATCCTTCTCCTCACTCCAGCCTGTCGCGGAAGCGGATAGGAAGATGGTCGCTGCGAGGATGAGCTGCTTCATGATGGTGAATCATTGAAGTTTTATCGCCCGCCTGCGGATTTGGCGAGAGGCTTCCAGGTAATAGTTCACCGCGGACCAGAGGGTGAAAAGCGCGGCGATGAGGCACGGGTAGAGCGGCGGGAGGATGTCCACCTTCAGCATCACCCAGCCGATCGCGACCATCTGCGTGACGGTGCAGACCTTGCCGGTCCAGTGGGGCGAGTAGCGGACGTCATGGGCGGCGCGCTTCACGAGGATGATGCCGATCACGATCAGCGTGTCGCGCGTGATGACCAGCCAGGCGAACCACGGTGGCATGCGCCAGTCGCCCGCGCCCCACGGGAAGGCGCTGAGGAAGACGATGGCGGTGATGAGCAGGAACTTGTCCGCGAGGGGATCGATGAAGGCTCCGAACTTCGACTTCTGGTTGAAGCGCCGGGCGACCCAGCCGTCCACGCCGTCCGTGGCGGAGGCGAAGATGAAGAGCGCCAGCGCGGTCCAGCGCAGGTGCTCCTGCGGGCTCCCGTCGGCCACGGTCACCCCGTAGC
The DNA here is from genome assembly GCF_025950085.1 of Luteolibacter flavescens. NCBI lineage: Bacteria > Pseudomonadati > Verrucomicrobiota > Verrucomicrobiia > Verrucomicrobiales > Verrucomicrobiaceae > Neoluteolibacter > Neoluteolibacter flavescens. The sequence continues at coordinate 118,977 of NZ_JAPDDS010000008.1, read as the reverse complement.
GCGCCACGTATACGGCAAACACCGGCACCAGGGCGATGCGGGCGAGCGTGATCTTGCTGGCGTGGGTCATCCGCCGCCACTGTGGCACGGGCGACGACTTTTTGCGAACCGGAACGATGATCCGATCTCGCGCCCGGTCAGCGGAGTTCGCCCGGTGCTTTCGTATCGGGCCGATGGGCCTCGGTCCACGAGAGCAGCAGCAGGCCGCCGATGATCGAGAGGTTCTTCAGGAAGTGCAGCAGTTCCCCGCGTTGCTCCGGTCCGGAAAAATTCCAGAAGGGATGGGCAATGAACGCATCCACGATGAGGAAGACCGCCAGCAGCAGGGACAATCGGCCCACCTGCCAGCCGAGCATGATGGCGATACCCGCGAGCACCTCGAAGGCGGACAGCGCGACCCCGGCAGCCCCAGGCGCGGTCCGGCCGGTGAGCGCGCCGACCTTCACCAGCAGGCGCTCACCCCCGAGGCCAACGAAGACGCTGGCGAGGAGAATGCGTGCCACGACATAAGGGATGGGTTGCTTCATGGGAGGCTGAAGACGGGCGAGAGGATATCTCGACCGGACCGATAGATAAGAGCAGGTGGCTTGCCGGTGCGCAAACCACGTTTCAAGTGCAGACGCGAATCGAATGGGTCGGAATCGTTGGAGGGAAATTCTGGCGTGAAATGAGATCAAGTGGTGGGTTTCCTGCGTATTCGATCCGATGATAAGCCGCCTTCTGCCACTGCTTCTTCTGTCATCCCTGCCTGCCATTGCCGAGTCCGCCCGGGAGCTGCGGGTGATGTGCTGGAACCTGCACCACGGGGTGGGAGAGGATGGAAAGCTGGATCTGGAGCGGATCGCTGCCCGTATCCGTGAGCAAAAGCCCGACCTGGTGGTGCTGCAGGAGGTGGATAACAAGTGCCGCCGCAGCCAATCGGTGGACCAGGCTGCGGAGTTGGGTAAGCTGGCCGGCATGACGAGCGCCTTTGGGAAGGCGATGGATCACGACGGCGGCGAGTACGGCCAAGCGATTCTTTCCAAGCATCCGCTGGGCGAGACGACGGTGCACCGCCTGCCGGGCGAGGGTGAGCCGCGGATTGCCTTTGAAGCGGAGGTGAAGGTCGGGGAGCAGTCGCTGCGGTTGGTGGGCGTGCATCTGGATCACCAGCAGGACGCCCGGCGGCTGAAGCAGGCGGAGACGCTGGTAGCGGCGCTTTCTTCATCGAAGGGACCGCTGATTCTGGGCGGCGACTTCAATGACGTGCCGGACTCGGCGGTGATGAAGCTCTTTGGCAAGGCGCTGACCTCCGTGGAGAAGAGCGAGCCGCGGCTGACCTGCCCTGCGGACAAGCCGAAGGTGGAGATCGACCACTTTTTCCTGCGCGGGATGACGGCGGTGTCGCGGGTCACAGTGCTGCCGGAAGCGGTCGCCTCGGATCATCGCCCGCTGGTGATGACGGTGAGATTTGGGGACGGGGAGTGAGGGGGATTGGGCGGGTCGCGTTGGTTGGGCGGCGCGTCTCATTCCTTAGTCGTGGTGGTGACGTCGTCGAAGCAAGGAGTGTGGACGTTCCGTCCACACAAGCCCGGACAACCATACCGGCCCGCAAAACTAGCAGCGGTCGCACTGGTAACAGTGCGGAAGGGTTCCCAGCGGCGGGCTTCTCCCGTAGCTTCCGTGGCGTCACCACCACGACTACGGAGAAAGGGAAGAGCAGGCTTCTCAGGCGGCCTCTTTCTCTTCAGGGCCAAAGGCCCGGCGATCCCTCAGCCCGGGCCATCGGCCCGGGAAACGGTTTGCCGTGAAGATGGCGGCCTGAAGGGCCGCGATAGGAGTAACGATCCGCCTCACCGGTCGCGGGAAGTGCGATCCCTTAGCGAAATTTGTCGGTCGGACTCCGAGGTTCGGTATCAACCGCTGGAATCCCGAGTATGCCGCGCCCGTATCGCGTCCCTTCAGGCCGCATTGATCTCCGGACACAGTTCCCGGGCCGATGGCCCGGGCTGAGGGGTGGCCGGGCCTTTGGCCCTGATGAGGCGGTGGCGTTTTCGCGGAAGCCACCGGAAGAATCCGGCCTCATCCTTGGAAGCCGACTTGTTCAAGGAAGTCAGCCGCACACGCTGATTTCGCGCACTGTCACCAGTGCGACTACGATTGGCTTGGCGGGCCGCGGTGGTCGCCCGGGCTTGTGTGGACGGAACGTCCACACTCCTCAAAAATCCCTCAGACTTCGCCGTCCGGGTAGAGCTGGTGATACTTGATCGCCTCGACGCCGACGGCAGCGGCGGTGCCGAAGATGGTTTCTTCGGACGCGGTCCGTGGCACCTGCGCGCAGGGTCGGGCGAGGCCGCCGAGGATCTGGCCGTAGTTGATCGCCCCGGCGCAGTGCTGGAGCAGCTTCAGCGAGATGTGGGCGGCGTCGAGATTCGGGAAGACGAGCACGTCCGCGGGTTCGCGGTGCGGGGCGTCGGGCAGCTTGATTTCGGATGCCGTGGGATCGAGTGCGACGTCGGCCTGGACCTCGCCGGTGATGTGGAAGTCGAGATACGCTTCCTTCGCCTTGTCGATCGCCAGCGCGGCGGCGGCGGCCATGCGGCGCGCGTCATCGGTGCCGGCGGAGCCCTTCGTCGAGTGGCTGAGCAGCGCGATATTCGGCTCGCGGCCGAGGAAGTGCTTCGCGAGCTTGCCGGTCTCGATGGTAATCGCGGCGAGCTGATCGACGGTTGGCTGGGGCAGCAGTCCGCAGTCCGCTAAGAAGAGCACGCCTTCCTTGCCGAAGTGCTGCAGGTGAGGGGCGACCAGCACCATCATGCCAAACATCTTCGGCACGCTGGGCAGCGGCTGGATCGTGTGGATCAGCGCGCGGAAAAGACTGGCAGGCAGGGACTGATTGCCACCGACGAGAGCGTCCGCCTGTCCATACTGCACCATCATCGCGCCGAAGTAGTGCGGACGGGAAACGGTGTCCACCGGATCGGCGGCGGAGTTGTTCCGGTAGCGCTCCACCTTGGCAAAGCGCTGGCAGAAAAGCCCGAGGTCCGAGGACTTCGCGGGCTCGATGACATTGATGAACTTCAGGCTGACCCCGTTGTCGGCGGCCATCGCGCGGATCTTGTCGCGCGAGCCCAGCAGCACCGGCACGGCGGCCTCGGCGGCCACGAGTCGCTCCGCGGCGCGCAGCACCCGCAGGTCCTCGCCCTCCGTGAATACGACGCGCTTCGGGTGACTCCGGAGCTTTTCGATCAGGTAGTCGGTGAAAGGATTGCTCGCGGAAAGGGCGCTGGAAGGGTCTTGGCTCATCGGAATCCCGGCAGTACTTGCGTGTCTGCGGCACTTTAGTATCCCTAACGAAAGCCTAGCAACCCGAATCCCTGCGACATTTCCGACGTGCCGGCCGATTACCACACCCACACGCCCCTTTGCCTTCACGCGACGGGAGAGCCCGAGGAATACATCGCCGCCGCGCTCGCCGCCGGTCTCACGGAATACGGGGTCTCGGACCACGCCCCGGCCCGCCCGGAGCCCTTCGACGACTGGCGGATGCTGGAAAGCGACCTGCCTGCCTACTATGACTGGATCGAGCGCGCCCGCGCCGCCGCCGGGAGCATGCCGGTCCGCGCCGGGATGGAGTGCGACTGGCTGCCCGGCTGCGAGGGCTGGATCGAGGATCTGGCCGGACGCTACCCGTGGGACTACCTCATCGGGTCCGTCCACTACCTGGGCGTCTGGGACTTCGACAATCCGAAGTGGCTCGGCCGCTGGGCGGAGTCGGATGTCGATGCCGTCTGGACGAGCTACTGGCAAACCTACGCCGAGATGGCGAAGAGCCGCCTATTTGACATCCTCGGCCACCCGGATCTGGTGAAGAAATTCTCCCACCGCCCCGCGGGTGACCTCGCGCGCTTCTACGAGCCGGCCATCGAGGTCATCGCCGCCTCGGGCTGCACGATCGAGCTGAATACCGCGGGCTGGCACAAGCCTTGTGAGGAAGCCTACCCGCATCCGCAATTTCTGGCACTCGCGCACCAGGCGGGCATTCCGCTGGTGATTTCCTCCGACTCACACGCACCGGGCGAGGTCGCGCGGGATTTTGCAAAGGCCATCGAGTGGGCCAAGTCGGCGGGCTACACCGAGACGCAGTTGTTCGAGAAGAGGCAGCGCCGGGCAGAGTTGTTGGGCGGTTCGCGAGCGAACATGCCGTATCAGGAGCACGATTCCTGAAAGGCTCCCTCGCATCGGGCCGATCCCGATTCTCGGCAAATGTCACATTTGGCAAATGGCGGCGATACATAGGTAGAAACGCTTTCCTTCGTCGTGCCTGCCTTCCGACTCTTCTCCCGATCCTCCGATGCTGCCCGCGGTGAAGCGGACTTCCGTCGGTATGTGGAGGATGGGAATGCGGATGCTTTCCGCAGGCTGGTGGAGCGCCATCTGCCGGTGGTGCAGGAGACGGCCAGGCGGGTGCTCGGCGGACGCTCCGGGTGGATCGATGACGTGGCGCAGGAAGTTTTCCTGATGCTGGCCCGCAAGGGACGGCAGCTTCCGCCGGAGATTGTCTTGTCGGCCTGGCTCCATCGCCAGACGGTCCGCCGCGCGCTGGATGTGGTGCGTTCCGAATCCCGTCGCGAAAAGCGCGAGGAGATCGCCGAGTTGGTCCCTTCGGAAGAGGGAGGCGGCGACGTTTGGAGTGCCATCGCCCCGTTGCTCGACCGCGAGATGCTACGCCTGCCGGAGCAGGACCGGCAATTGCTGGCGTTGCGTTTCATGGAACGACTCAGCTCGGACGAGGTGGCCCGCCGGTTGGGGCTGAGCAGCGCTGCCGTCCGCAAGCGGGTGGAACGCGCGCTTGCGAAGCTCCGCGAACGTCTCGTGGTCAGCCCGCTTCCCGGTATGGGAGCCGGAGCTGGCACCCTCACCGTCACGGCGCTGGCCGCCTATCTCAGTGCCCCTGCGGCGAATGCCGCCACGAGCTCGCAGGTCGCCGCGATTTGCTCCGGCAGCCTTTCCGCCGCCGCCACGCCCACCTTTTCCCTCACCACCCTCACCCTGATGACCAAGTCCCAACTCTATACCGCAGGTGCCGTCGTCGCGATCGGTACCAGCGCCTTCCTCGCCGGACGCAGCAATGGCTTCGACGCCGGGAGGGAAAGCATTGCCGCCGTAGCCGATGTGGCGGAGCCCTCCAGGCAATCCGTCGATGGAAAAGCCAGGAGGTCCATCGATCGCCAGACGGTGTCCACCGGCACCTTTCCGAATACGAAGGAGGGTCGTCTGGCGATGCTCCGCGCGATCCTCGGCAACGCCGATCCTCTCTCCCGTGCGCAGGCGCTCGACCGCTTCATCGCGAAGATGAATCCGGAGGAGTTTGAGGAGATCGCAATCTTCCTGAAGCGACAAGAGCCGGAAACGGCCTCCCAGGAGGAGGCAGTTGCTTCCGCAGGGCAGGTGTTGCTCGCCGCTTGGGCCCACTACGATCCCGCCGCGGTACTCAAATTCTGCGGAGCCGATCCGAGCGAGACCGTCCTACAGATGGTGGGCAAAGTTTGGGGTGCAAGAGATCCGGATGCCGCGATCGCCTGGGCGACAGCGAGGTCCGGAGACCGTCATCCCGATGTGGTGGATCCCTTCATGTGTGGACTGATATCCAGCATGGCCGCTGATGACCTGAATCGCGCGGAATCCCTGATGTCGAAGATGCCCTCCGGCTTGGGTCGCCGTGCCGTTCTGGAGGGCATGCTTCCCCAGATCGTCGCCCGAGGCGAGGAGTCGATGATCCGGTGGCTCGACGGGCTCACGGACGAGAATCTGCGCAAGGGCGCCACTAATCTCATCGCCAAGGAGATGGCGAATACCGATCCGCGGGCCGCCGTCGAGTGGATACTCCAGCGCATGGGCACCGATGCCGAACGCAGCAACATGGATATCGTTTTCCAAAAATGGGTCGCGAAGGATGCAAGGGAAGCCCTTGCTTCCTTCGACACCCTGCCTGCGGGTGCGACGCGGGACAGCGCTCTGTATGCCGTGGTGTCGCGGCTGTGTGAGGCTGAGCTGACCCCGGAATCCTCCGACTGGATCATCGGTCGCCTGACCGCTCGAGAAACTTTGCCGCTTCACTCGATGAACAAGGTGCTGGCCCGCTGGGCGGAGACGAATCCCTCGGCGGCCACGGGCTATTTCAAGGAGTTGCCCGACAGCGTGGCTTACGGGATCTCGGGTTCATTGGCGGAGGGCCTGAGCAAGACCAGCCCGTCCACCGCGGCGGCTCTTATGGATGAAAATCCAGGCCGGATGAGCCCGGCTGCTATGGGCGCTGTTGTGTCCGAAATGGTGGAGTTGGATCCGAACTATGCTATCCGCTACCTCGAGCGCGAAGGTGTTGAGGATCTAGCCCGTACGGCGGTCATCTTGGCTTGGCTCAACGTCCGACCGGATGAGGTGAAGTCCTATCTGGAGACCAACTTCGAATCGATGCCGCAGCACACGCAGCAGATCCTGCGATCACAAGGCTTGTGAGTTCCGTGGCGGGGTGTGGTTCCCGTGGCGTCCATGCCCCCGCTGGAGCATATGAAGAGTAGGGGCGGAGTGGCCGGCTTGCGGTGAGCGGGTAGGGGGAATCGGCCCTACCGGTTTTCGAAGCGAGCCGCCCGGCGGATCGGGGGAACTGACCCGCCGGGCGGCTGACAACGTTAACTAACACACACTAACACACACACTAACTGGGGAAAAATTCCGGTTCGGGTCTGGGGGGAGATGAACGGGGATCTTTCAGGGGAAGCGACTTCGGATGGGGGGATTCCTCTGGTCGTTTCGGATGGCGGCTGAGCGTCCGGTCGGGGGGCGTCTTTCGGCTCAGGCCGGTTCGGGGGAACGCGGCCATCGAAGTTGGGATGGCACGCCTCTTCAAGGTCTTTTTTTATTACGCGTCTGCGTAGGGTGAGATATGTTGCCGTTTTTCGGCGATGGCGGGTGTTTTTCGTGGTGGTGGTGTAAGTCGCTGGTGGCTAGAGGTGGGGTGAAATTGGTAAAGATGTATTAATAATTTGGATCTGGATGATTTCAGTCACGTGGTTGGTGGTTCTAGAGGATTTTGCTACATGTTTCGCAAAACCGGACAATTTACTACGTATACGGCGGTGCTCACGCAGCATTCGGGAGGGGGAGATTCGGACCGTTTTTCCGGCGAAAAGCTGGCGCGCCAATAGGTGCTCGCAAAAGCGACCGCCAATCCGTTTTGACGATTGCCTTGATAATCAAGAAATGTTGCATTCTTTGCCGTTGCCAACGGTGTCGTTTGCCGTGGGCGTAGGGACACCGGATTTATGGATCACTCAGGCGGGAAATCGTCGTTGGTAATCGCGTGCGGCGGCACGGGGGGGCATCTCTTCCCCGGACTTGCGGTGGCAGAGGAGTGGACGGCTCGCGGAGGCGAGGTCCTGCTGCTCATCTCTGAGAAGAAGATCGACCAGGAGGCGAAGCGGAAATACCCGCAGTATCGCTTCGAGACGGTCCCGGCGATCGCCAAGCCCGCGACCTTTTCGCCGAAGATGCTGTCGTTCCTCGCGAAGCTCTGGAGCACGAAGGGCCGCTGCGGCGCGCTGCTGAAGGAATTCAAGGCGGACGCCGTGCTCGGCATGGGGGGCTTCACCTCGCTGCCTCCCTGCTGGGCGGCGAAGCGGGCGGGCCTGCCTGCCTTCGTCCACGACTCGAATGCGCTGCCCGGCAAGGCGAACCGCCTGACCTCGAAATTTTGCCGGAAGGTTTTCATCGGCATGGATCCCGCGAAGGCCTTCTTCCCCGGCATGGATGTCGTCCAGACCGGCACCCCGGTGCGCGCGGAGATGCGCAGCTTGCCTGGCCGGAAGGACGCCGCGGCGAAGTTCGGGCTAGATCCCTCGAAGCCGACATTGCTCGTCACCGGCGGCAGCCAGGGAGCCCGCCGCCTGAATTCGCTCGTGGCGATGGCATTCCCCGATTTTCCAAAAGGAACGCAGGTGCTGCACATCGCCGGTCCTCTGGACGAGGCGCGGGTGGAGCAGGAGGCCGGCGCTCGTCACGGCTATCGCGTGATCGGTTTTTGCGATGACATGCCCTCGGCCTATGCTGCATCTGATGCGGTTCTCTCGCGTTCCGGGGCATCGAGCATGACGGAGCTATCGTTCCTCGGGCTGCCTTCCATCCTCGTGCCATTTCCCTACGCGGCGGATGATCATCAGACGCGGAATGCGGAAGTTTTTGAAAAAGCGGGTGCTGCGTTTTTAGAACCGGAAGGTGCGCTGGATGCCGCGAAACTGGCGGCGCGTGTCACCTCGCTGATGAGCGACTTGCAAACCCGCGAACGCATGGCACAAGCGGCCCGTTCGCTCGCCGTGCCCGACGCTGCCGCGCGGGTCTGCGATGCGATCGAAGCGACCCTTTCCCGGAAATAGATAGATGAACGACCTGAGCGCCAGACTGACCGACCGCGACCACCCGCTGCGCATCCACCTCATCGGGGTGGCAGGCTCGGGGATGAGCGGGCTGGCGCTGCTGCTCATGGGCATGGGGCATCGCGTCAGCGGCTCGGACCGCGTGACCTCGGGCGAGACCGAGCGGCTGCAAAAGCTCGGCCTGGCATTCTCATCCCCGCACACGGCGGAGGCGGTGCAGGGTGCGGACGTGGTGGTGTATTCCTCGGCGATCCGCCCGGAAAATTCCGCCTACGCCGCGGCGACCGCTGCCGGCACCCCGGTGATCCGTCGCGCCGTCTGTCTCGCCGCCATCCTTCACACGCGGAAGGGCATCGTGGTCTCAGGCACGCACGGGAAGACGACGACATCCTCAATGGTCGCCCACTCGCTGCGCGAGGCCGGGCTGCAACCGAGCCACTATGTCGGTGCGGAAATCCCCGTGCTGGGCGCGAACGCCCGCTGGTCGGAAGACGGCGAATGGATGGTGGCCGAGGGCGATGAAAGCGACGGCACGCTGGCGCTCTACCACCCGGCCTGCTCGATCATCCTCAACATCGAGGCCGAGCACCTCGATCACTACAAAGACCTCGACGAGATCAAGGAAGTCTTCACCACGCTGGTGAACCAGACCTCCGGTCCCGTCGTGTATTGCAAGGAATGCGCGGTTGCCACGGAGGTGGCCACGAAGTCGGCTCAGGCGGTCAGCTACGGCTGGTCCGGTGCCGACTACACCGCGGCTGAGATCCGCGAGCTGCGTGGTGCCACCGCATTCACCGTGGTGCGGAATGGCGAGATCCTCGGCGATGTCGAGCTCGGCATCCCCGGCCGTCACAATGTGCTCAATGCGCTCGCCGCAATCGCCACGGCGGACAAGCTCGGCGCGGACTTCCGCCTGGTATCCCGCGCGCTGAATACCTTCGCCGGTGCCAAACGCCGCTTCGAAACGAAGTACCTCTCGCAGCGCCTGCGCATCGTGGACGACTACGGCCACCACCCGACGGAGCTGGCCGCGACGCTGCAGACGGCGCGCTCGCTGAAGCCGGGCCGCGTGGTCGTGCTTTTCCAGCCGCACCGCTACACGCGGACGCAGGCGCTGGCCGATGATTTCGGAAAGGTGCTGCAGGCGGCGGACAAGGTCTTCGTGACCGATGTCTATCCTGCGAGCGAATTGCCCATCCCCGGCGTGAGCGGCGCGACTCTTGTAGAAGCGGCGAAGCGGCATGGCGACGGCGATGTCGTCTCGCTGCCGAATCTCGCCACGGCCCATCACGTGGTCGGAAATTTCCTGGAGCCGGGCGACCTGCTCATCACGCTCGGCGCGGGCAATGTCCACGAGGCGGGCACGCGCATCGCGAACGACCTGAAGGTGCTGGAGGAAATCCTGCGCCTCGCTCCGGTCGATGAGATCGATGCAAAGCTCTACGAGCCGATGCGCCGCCACACGACGATGCTGGTCGGCGGTCCCGCGCAGTTCTGGATCGAGCCGCACAGCTTCGGGGCTTTTGCCGCGGTGGTGAATCATTGCCGCGAGCGTGGCATCGCGCTGCGTGTCGTCGGCCGCGGGTCGAACCTGCTGGTGCGCGACGGTGGCATGCGCGGTGCGGTGGTGCATCCAAGCGGCGGGGTTTTCTCCGAGTGCCGCGTCGAGGATGGCAAGGTCATCGCCGGAGCCGGAGTGCGCCTGAAGAAGGTCGCCAGCGTCGCGCAGGCCGCGGGCATCGGCGGCTTCGAGTGGATGGAAGGCATTCCCGGGAATGTCGGCGGTGCCCTCCGCATGAATGCCGGCGCCATGGGCACGGAGACCTTTGACCAGGTGGCCAGCGTGACCTTCCTCGACGAGGACGGCGAGATCCGCGTGCGCTCGCGAGACGAGATCGTGGCGAACTACCGCGACGTGCCGGAGCTGCGGCGGAACTTCGCGCTGCAGGCCGTCTTCGAGGGCAAGCCCGATACCGCCGAGGCGATCCAGGGCCGCTGGGATGCGTCGCGGTCGAAGCGCCGCACCTCCCAACCCGTCGCCGCCAGTGCCGGTTGCATCTTCAAGAATCCCACCGAGACTCCGGCCGGCAAGCTGGTGGACGAGCTGGGGCTGAAGGGATGCAACGAGGGCAAAGCCCGCGTCTCCGAGGTCCACGGAAACTTCATCGTCAATGGCGGCGGCGCGACGGCAAGCGAGGTGCTCGCCGTCATCGAGCGCATCAAGGCTGCCGCCCGCGAAAGCCGCGGCATCGAGCTGGAAACCGAGGTGAAGGTCCTCGGCGAAGACGAATACACTTTCTGAAGACCATGATCGCGAAAGATCTCCTCATCGCCGTCTTGATGGGCGGCCCCGGCTCCGAGCGCGATGTCTCGCTCGCCTCTGGCAATGCCGTGCTCAAGGCGCTGCAGACCGCCGGATACAATGCGGTGCCGGTGGATGTCTCCGGGCCGGATTTCGAGCTGCCTGCCGGCACCGGTCTGGCCTACAACGTGATCCACGGGACCTTCGGCGAGGACGGCCAGCTCCAGCAAATCCTGGAAGACCGCGGCGTGCCCTACACCGGCGCGGGCGTGACCAGCAGCCGCATCGCCTTCGACAAGAATCTCGCGAAGGAGAAATTCCTCGTCGCGGGCGTGCCGACTCCGGCGTCGGAGATCGTGGACGTCTCCGCCGGTCCGAAGCTGCCGACCATTCCCGTGCCCTTCGTGGTGAAGCCGCCGCGCGAGGGATCGAGCGTCGGCGTGACCATCGTGAAGGACGAGGCCCAGGCCATGGCTGCGATGGAGACCGCCGCGAAGTATGGCAATGACATCCTCGTGGAAGCCTTCGTCGAGGGCAAGGAACTCACCGTCGGTATCCTCGAGGACACCGCCATGCCCATCGTCCACATCGCCCCGCGCGATGGCTTCTACGACATGGCGAACAAGTATCCCTGGCTGAGCGGGGGAGTGGGCAGCGACTACTACTGCCCCGCCGATCTCGATGCCGAGACCACGCGCCGAGTGCTGGAAGCCGCGCTCGCCGGTCACCGCTCGCTGGGCGTGGAAGTTTATTCGCGCGTCGATGTCCTGCTGGATGCTGCCGGAAATCCCTTCGTGCTGGAGGCAAACACGATCCCCGGCATGACTGAGACGAGCCTGCTGCCGAAGTCCGCCGCCGCCCAGGGGATCGACTTCACCGCGCTTTGCCTCAAGATCGCCGAACTGTCGCTGGCCCTTCGTTCCCGATAACGAACCCTCCCTCATCCCATGTTCAAGCGCCGCACTTCACGAGTCCATCACCGTCGCCAGGTCATCGAGCTTCAGGCGAAGGTCGTGTCGCCGCGCATCGTTTGGTATAGCGTCCTGAAGAGCCTGCGGAAGATGGTGCGTTTCGCCGTCTTCCTCGCGTTCCTCGGTGCGGCGGCGTGGGGGGTGAAGTACGGCATTGATCGTGGATTGCTGGAGAACGAGAAATTCCAGCTCCAGGCGATCGAGCTGACGCCAAATCCCGCCATCGACGAGCGCCGCCTGGTGCAGGTGGCGGGCATCGATCTGAATGGCAGCCTCTTCGACTGCGATGCCGAGGAGATCGAGGCAAAGCTCCGCGCGCTGCCCGAGCTTGCGACCGTCAGCGTCCGCCGGGAGTTCCCGGGCACCCTGATCGTGCAGGTCACCGCCCGTACCCCGCATGTGTGGGTTTCCTCGCCGTCGCACGGCATTCCCGCCCGCGATCCTCAGGCCGGCCTGCTGGTGGACAAGAAGGGCTTCGCCTTCCACTGCCCGCCGGACATGCGGGACGATGTGTCCGGGCTGCCGGTCTTCGAGCTTGGTGAGGGTGGTGAAGCCCCGGCCGCCGGGAAGCTGGTGGAGCATCCGGAATTCAGCCGCCTCAATCGTCTCTATCAGGTCGCCTGCGGCCGCATCGACCGTGCCGACCAGTGGATCGACACGCTGCGCCAGAGCCGCGCGTGGTCGCTGGAGCTGGTCTCGCACGAGGGGACTCGCGCTTCCTTCGGCCTCGGCGATCACGAGCGCCAGATGAGCGACCTGCATGCCGCGCTGGTGCATGCCCGCGAGCAGGACCAGCACATCGCTTCCATCGAGCTCATCCCCGAGCGGAATATCCCCGTCGTGCTTCACGGTGAAGGTGCACCCCGCGCCATCCTCATCGACGAGCCCGTACCCGTCGCCCCGCCGGACCGCCGGTCCCGCGACCTCCAAAATCTCCTGAATCGCTGAACCTCCCCATGCCTCGCTCGAAGATCCACGTCGGACTAGAAATCGGCACCAGCAAGATCTGCATGGTGGTGGGAGAAGTGAAGTCGGATGGCTCCGTCAAGATCCTCGGCGTCGGCCAGTCGAAGTCCGTCGGCGTGCGGAAGGGCGAGATCTACGACTTCCCTCAGGTCCGCACCTGCCTGAAGGATGCGCTGGTGAAGGCGGAGGATGCCAGCGATGTCGAGATCGGCAGCGTCTATCTCTCTGTCACGGGCTCGCACATCCATGGCGTGAACAATCGTGGCAGCTTCCGCCTGCCGGACGATGAATCGGTCATCGCGCCAGCCCACGTGCAGGAGGCAAAGGAGATCGCCCGTGCCGTGGCGATCCCGGCGGACCACGTTTACCTCCATCACATCATCCGCCGCTTCGGAGTGGATGGCTTCGAGCACGCGACCTCGCCGGTCGGGCTGTCGGGGAAGACGGTCGATGCGGATTTCCACGTGATCCACGGCATCCGCTCGCGGATCGAGAACCAGATCAAGTGCGTCCGCGAGATGCCGCTGGACATCGACGACCTCGTCTTCGCCCCCATCGCCTCCGCGCAGGTGGCGCTCGACCGCGAGTCGAAGGAGCGCGGCGCGCTGGTCATCGACATCGGCGGTGGTACTACGGACTACGTACTTTACCTCGACGGTGCGATCGAGGCCTCCGGCTGCATCCCCGTCGGCGGGGATCACATCACGAACGACATCCACCTCGTGACCGGCCTCGCTTTCTCGAAGGCGGAGACGCTGAAGGTGCGCGAGGGGGATGCCTCCGCGGATCCCGCGCGCTCCGTGGGCATCATCAAGGTGTCCGACGACAAGGGCTTCGCCGAGGCCGAGGTGAAGCGCCAGCTTCTCAACGACATCATCCGCCAGCGCATGGAGGAGACGCTGAAGCTCCTGCTGCGCCGCCTGCCGCACGGGGCGATGGATCGCGTCGGCACGGGTGTCTTCCTGTCCGGCGGCAGCAGCCTCATGCGTGGCTTCGGCGAGTTGGCGCACGATATCTTCAAGCGGGACATCTACCGCCCCGAGCCGCCGGAGCTGAGCGGCGTGCAAGCGAATTTCAAGGACCCCCAGTTCACCACCGCCATCGGCCTGATCCGCTACGCGCAGATCATCGAGGCCGAGCGCGAACCGAAGCGCGGTTTCCTGCGTCGTCTTTGGCCCTTCTCAAAATAACCACATTCCGGCGGCCCGGCCGCCAACCCTGACATGATCGAATTCCCACGCGACCCCCAGAACACCATTCCCTCGTCCTCCGTGAAGATCGTCGGCCTCGGCGGTGCGGGGACCAACATGCTCGACCGGGTGGTCCTCGATGGCATGGACGGAGCCGAGATGCTGGCGGTGAATACCGACATCCGCACGCTCTCCGGCTCGGTCGCCCGCGAGCGCATCCAGCTCGGCCGGAATCTCACCAAGGGCCTCGGCTGCGGTGGCGATCCCGAGCTCGGCCAGCAGGCGATCCTCGAGGCGGAGAGCGAGATCCGCGCCGCACTGAAGGGCCGCAAGATCGTCTTCCTCTGCGTGGGTCTCGGCGGTGGCACGGGCTCCGGCGCGGCTCCCATCATCTGCCGCATCGCGCGGGAAGAGGGCGCTTTCGTCGTGGTCTTCGCCACCATGCCCTTCAGCTTCGAAGGCCGCCGTCGCCGCGACCAGGCGGACACCGCGCTCAACGAGCTGGCGGTGCTTTCGAACGCGCTCGTCACCTTCGACAACACCCGCATGGGCGATCTCGTGCTGGCGAAGCAGGGCATCCACGAGGCCTTCGCCGCCGCGGACCGCATGATCTCCGAGAGCATCAAGGCGGTGATCCGCCTGGTGATCCGTCCGGGTCTGATCAATGTCGGCCTCGATGACCTGATGACCGCGCTGCGCACCACGCGCTCGCGTTGTCTCTTCGGCTCCGGCATCGCCAGCGGCAAGGACCGCGCGCAGAAGGCGCTGCGCAATGCCCTCAACAGCCCGCTGCTCGACCAGGGCGCGCTGCTCCGCGACACCGAGACGGTGCTCGTCCACCTCTGTGGTGGCCAGGATCTCACGCTGTATGAGATCGAGCTGCTGATGCAGAGCCTCTCGAAGTACGTGCCGGACAAGGCTCACGTGCTCTTCGGCGCGGCAGTCGATCCGAGCATGGGCGAGAGCCTGAGCATCACGATGGTGAGCTCGCTGCCGGAAGATCGCCTGCACGCCACGCGCACCGCTCCGATGGAGAGGCCCGCCCTGCTGGAGCCCACCGTGGGTTTTTCCATGGATGAGCCGGAGGAAGAGCCGGAACCCGAGCCTGTAGCCGTGGCCCCGCCGCCGCCAGCCCGCGCTCCGGAGCCCGTGCGTGAAGCCGTCCGCGAGCCCGAGCCGGTGCGTGCGCCGGAACCGGTCCGCGTCGTCGCCGAGCCTGCTCCCGCACCCGTGGTGGAGCCCCTCCCGGTGCAGAAGGCCGAGCCGCCGGCCTCCGTGGCCAAGGCAATCGCCGCCGCCACGCTTTTCGAAGAGTCGAAGCCGGTGGTGGCCGAGTTCACCACGAAGCCGAAGCCTGCACCTTTGCCGGTTGAAGAGGAATCGACCCCTTTCGCCGAGCCCGAGCAATCGCCCTTCACCATTGATCGCGCCGCTCCACAGCGGACCTCCGCACCGGAAGCGTTCGGCGGGTCGATGGAGGAAGTCGTGAGCCTGAAGCCCCAGCCACAGGTGGAGAATGATTTCCCGGACATCAACGATGAGCCGGAGGAAGAAGCTCCCGCTTTCTTCTCGATTGAGGAAGAGGAAGCACCTGCTCCGGAAGAGCCGGTTCATCAGCCCGTCGCCGCGAAGGAAGAGAAGCCGGTGATCTTGCCGGGTGTCTTCGACGATCTCGACGATGTCTTCGCCGGGATGGAAGAGGTGGCTCCGGACAAGCCGGTGGTGCCCGTGAAGGCCCGCGCCGGTGGCAAGGGACAGGGTGAACTCAGCTTCGAAGGCGGTCCGCGCGGCAAGTTCGAAGGTGGCTCGCCAAGTCTCTTCGAAGGCGAGGACCTCGATGTCCCTGCATTCCTCCGCAAGAAGAGCTGAGGAAAGCGAATCTTTTCAAGCCGCGTCGCCTTCCACGAGAGGCCGCGCGGCGATGATGGAAATCACGGAAGCCCGGAGAGATCTCCGGGCTTTCTTTTTTACTTCATGGCCTTGTCCGCCTTCACGTCCTCACCGGCCCAGATGCGCTTCTGCGTCCATGGCTCGGCAGGGGCTGTCCAGAAGGGATCGGTGGCCGGCAGGCCGAGGTGCTGGAGTCCGGCGAGACACAGGTAGAGGCTGCCGGTGGAGATGTAGCCCTCGCGGATCGACGGCTGATGGCCGACCGCGCCGACCTGCAGCCAGCCCTTTTTGTCAAAGGTGCCGGGTGCCTCGATGGTGCGGTGGATCACGGCGGTGAGCGCCCCGCGTGCAGCGGCAGGGGAGACCTCGGACGGCAGCTCCTTTCGCAGCGCCATCATCGAGAGGTGCTGGAAGGCCCCGAAGCGATAGGCGCTGGACCGGCCCATGACCGGGTAGGTGCCCTCCGGGGAAACGAGCCGCTCTTGCACGGCTGCGAAGCGCTTCGCCCGCTCGGTCACCTTTGGCAGGCGTCCGGCGAGCGGATGCTTCTCCGCCTGGCAGGTGTCCAGCACGGTGAGCATCGCGGGCTGGATCACGAAGCTGTTGTAGTAGTCCCAGTGGTAGTCCGGCCCGTCGCCGTAGGTGCCATCGCCGACGTACCACTCCTCGTGCTTGTCGAGCGCGCGCTGGATCGGGGCCATCTCGCATTCGCCCGTCAGCTCCCAGAGCGCGGCCTCCACCAGCGCGGAGAAAAGGAGCCAGTTGCTCTCGTAGGGCTTGATCTTGCGGGTCTCCTTCAGTGCCGCGGCGACGTTCGCCTTCTCCGCGTCCGTCAACGGTGCCCATAGTACTTCCGGCGCATGGAGCAGGGCCTGGGAAAGGAAGGCGGCATCGACCAGCGGTTGCCCGCCATCGGAGAAATTCATCCGGTCCGGCGACGCGGGATCGGTGGCCATGACGAGGGACTTGCGGGAGAGTGCGATGTAGCGGGCGCGCAGCTTTCCCTCAGGGGTCTCGTCCGGTCCGAGTGCCAGCCACGGGGCGATGCCCGCCATGGTGCGGCCGAAGGCCTCGAGGTAGGTCCACCGGGCGCGGTCCGCCTCGCCCGGGCCGAGCGGGAGCTCCTTCCGGAGCCTCCCTTCCGAGAGGGACTCCAGGACGGGCCGGGCGATCCGGTCGAGTGTCTTCACCGTGAACTCCCGGTCCTGCTGGCCCGTCCGGGCGATAGCAGGCAGAGCCATGGCAACGATCAGGAGGAGGCAGCGCATGGCCGGAGCCTGCGGTGCCGCACCTCGTTTGTCGCGAAAAAGCGCCCGGATGCCCGGGCCTATGACAGCCACTGCTTGAAGGCGGCCTCGTCGGCGGGGAGTTGCACGGCCACTTTCTCACGGTCGGCGAGGATGGCGAGGCGCTCGGGGATCTCCACGGAGCCCTTGCCGATTTCCTGCTCCATCACATCGAGGAATTTCGCGGGGTGCGCGGTCTCCAGCGTGATCGTTGCATTGCCGGGATTCGCCGCGCGCCACTTGCGGGCTGCGAGCCAGCCGACCGCGCCGTGCGGGTCGATCTCATACTGGTGAAGCGACTTCACCTCGCGGATCGCCGCGCGCGTCTGATCGTCGGTGAAGGACAGGCCGTCGATCTTCCCGCGCATGCCTTCCCACGAGTTGCCGAAGAGCGCCTGCATGCGGGCGAAATTCGACGGCGCGCCGACGTCCATCGCATTCGAGATGGTGGCCGTGCTGGGGCGGGGCTGGTAATTGCCGCTCTTCAGGTAGGCGGGCACCACGTCGTTGAGATTGGTGGCGGCGACGAATTTCTTCACCGGCAGGCCGAGTTGCACGGCGAGCAGGCCGGCGGTGAGGTTGCCGAAGTTCCCGGACGGAATGACGAAGACCGGATCGACTCCTTCCGGAAGCTGCCGCGCACCGTGAATGTAGTAGAAGCTCTGCGGGACGAGGCGGGAGAGATTGATGGAGTTGGCCGAGGTGAGATTCAGGCGCTCGGACAGCTCGCGATCAAGGAAGGCGGACTTCACCAGCCGCTGGCAATCATCGAAGGTGCCGTCGATTTCCAGCGCGGTGATATTGTCGCCGAGCGTGGTGAGCTGCTTTTCCTGCAGGCCGGAGACCTTGCCCTTCGGGTAGAGGATGATCACCCGTGTGCCCGGCACGCGATGGAAGGCGGAGGCGACCGCGCCGCCGGTATCGCCGGAGGTGGCGACGAGCACGGTGAGCTTGCGATCCTCCCCGCGGACCAGCCAACCCATCAGGCGGGCCATGAAGCGAGCGCCGAAGTCCTTGAAGGCAAGCGTCGGCCCGTGGAAAAGCTCGAGGATGTGATCGCCAGGTGCGAGCGGGATGACGGGGGCATCGAAGGTGACGGTGCCCTCCACGATCTCGCGCAGCGCCGGGGCCGGCACGTCCTCATGGAAGAACGCGTGCGCCACGGCATAGCCGATTTCTTGGAAGGTCAGCTCGCGCCAGATCGACCAGAAGTCCGAGCCCAGCACCGGCAGCACGTCCGGCATGTACAGGCCATTGTCCGGCGGCAGCGAGCGCAGGATCGCTTCCTTCAGATCCACCCGGTGGGCGGGATTGTTGGTGGAGTGGTAGAGCATCGAAGTTCCAAGTAAGAAGTTCCAAGTGCCAGGGATCTGCCCCGGGCAAAGGCTTTTGAATGGAGGCCGGAGAGTCGATGCGAAATCCCGACAACGGGAGAATTGACCGCGGCCAAGTGATACTTTAGTATCACTTCATGAGGAGTGAACTGGTTACGACCTTGAAACGTCGGGCGACAGAGATCATCGATGACTTGGGCGAGCACCAGGAGCCGGTCCTGATTACCCAGCACGGCCAGCCTGCGGCCTATCTGATGAGTGTTGAGTCCTTCTCCCGCATGCAGAAGAAGATGGAGATCCTCGAAGGGATCGCGAGGGGAGAGAAGTCGATTCTGGAAGGCCGGGTAGTCCCCCACCAGGATGCAAAGCGGAGGATGGCTAGATGGCTCGAGTGATCTGGACGGATCCCGCCTTGGAGGATCTGGACGAGATCGCGGATTACATTTCGCTGGATGATCCGGCGGCAGCGAAGCGTTTGGTGCGGCGCGTGTTCGAGCGCGTCGATCATCTCGAGAAGTTTCCTGAGATGGGGGCGTGCCCGATGGAATTGCGTGGCACCGATTACCGACACTTGGTGATTCCTCCGCTCCGGTTGTTCTACCGGGTGGCGGGGGATCTTGTTTTCATCGTGTACGTGATGCGGACGGAAAGGCTATTCCGGCGCGATGATCTCAGCGGGCGGGATCGCGAAGGGTGATTTGGCTCACTTCGGCTTCTTCTCGCTCACCACGTGCACGCCGTGGGGGTTGATCTTCGAGATGTAGACCTGGTTGCCGAGCGGGATGGCGGAGAAGACCTTCGAGATCGCGTCGCCGACTTTCTTCGCGGATTCCTCGCCTTCGCAGAGGGCGAAGACGCTGGGACCGGCTCCGGAGATGGAGAAGCCGAGGGCTCCGGCGGCGAGGGCGGCGCGCTTTGCCTTGTAGAATTCCGGGATGAGCTTCTGGCGGCGCGGCTCGGCGATCACGTCGTGGATCGACCGGGAAATCAGGCCGTAGTCTTCCTGGATGATACCGCAGAGCAGGCCGCCGAGATTCCCGATCTGCTGGGTGGCATTCACGAGCGGGATGTCCTTTGGCAGGATCTCGCGCGCGACCTTCGTCAGCACCTCGATGTCCGGATGCACCACTGCTGCCCAGAGGTTTTTCGGCGCGGGGAGCTGGGCGACGTCGAGCTCGTCATTGCTGCGGATGAAGACGATGCCGCCGAGCAGACAGGGGCCGACATTGTCCGCGTGCCACGCGCCGTCCGCCGAGGCCTCGCCGGCCATGGCGAAGGGGAGAAGCTGCTTCTTCGAAAGAGGTTCGCCGATGAGGTAGTTCACCGCATACGCCCCGGCCACCGCGGACGCGGCGGAGGAGCCGAGGCCGGAGCCGAAGGGCATCTTCTTGTGGATCTCCATCTCGATGCCGCGGTCGGTCATGCCGAGGTGGCGGAGCAGGTCGAGCGCGGCCACGCCAGCGGTGTTTTTCTCCGGATTCTTCGGCAGCTTGCCGTCGTCACCGGTAATGGCGGTAATGTGAAGGCCGGGCTTGTCGCAGTGACGGACGACGATTTCGTCCCCGGGGGCGTCGATGGCGAATCCGAGCACGTCGTAGCCGCAGGCGACATTGGCGACGGTGGCGGGCGCGAAAACGCGGACTTCCTGGATGGCTTCCTTCAGCATGAGCGGGGCGGAGGTAGCAGCGCAGGGCGGGCAGGGCGAGGGTGAATCGGGTCAGCAGCGAAAGACCCAAGATTGGAAGACGCAGGACACAAGACCCGCAGCACCCGCAGAGGGCCGGTGAGTTCCAACGGAGGCTGTTTTGCAGGGAATCAAGTCTTGCGTCTTGTGTCTTCCAGTCTTGAGTCTCTCGCCCATGCAGGTCGGCATCATCATGGGGAGCACGTCGGATTGGCCGACGATGGAGCACGCCGCGCGCACGTTGGAGGACTTCGGCGTGGCGTGGGAAGCGGAGGTCGTCAGCGCCCACCGCACCCCGGACAAGCTTTTCTCCTACGCGACCGAGGCCCGTGGACGCGGCCTGAAGTGCATCATCGCCGGGGCTGGCGGTGCGGCCCACCTGCCCGGCATGACCGCGGCCATCACGGATCTGCCGGTGCTCGGCGTGCCGGTGGAGTCGCATGCGCTGAAGGGCATGGATTCGCTGCTTTCCATCGTGCAGATGCCCGGCGGAATTCCCACGGCCACCTTCGCCATCGGCAAGGCCGGGGCGATCAATGCCGCGCTCTTCGCCATCGCCATGCTTGCCGGAGAGGACGCCGCGCTGCTGGAGAAGCTGCAGGCCTTCCGCAAGAAGCAGAACGAGACGGTGAAGGCTGCGGAACTTCCCGCATTGGCAGACCTGAACCACGGATGATCTTATCCCCGCAGTGACTGCTCCCATCATTCCCCCGGGCTCGGTGCTCGGCATCCTCGGCGGCGGCCAGCTTGGCCGCATGTTCTGCATGTCCGCGCGCCGGATGGGCTACCGGACGCTGGTCTGGACCGGCGGTCTGGAGGCTCCGGCCATGGTCGTGGCGGACGAGGCGATCGACCTGCCCTTCGACTCCGCGGAGGCGCTGGAGCAGTTCGTTTCAAAGGCCGCCGTCGCAACCGTGGAGTTCGAGAATATCCCGCGCGAGACGATGGAAGCCGTGGCGGCGAAGATCGCCCTGCACCCCTCGCCAAATGCCGTGGCGATCTGCCAGCATCGCGAGCGCGAGAAGAATTTCCTGAAGCAGCACGGCATCCCGTGCGCGCCCTTCGCCGTGGTGGCTTCCGCCGATGAATTGTCCGCAGCGGTCGCCGAGATCGGCACGCCCGCCGTCTTGAAGACCGCGGCATTCGGCTACGATGGCAAAGGCCAGCAAAAGCTCACCGGCGAGGAGGATCTTGCGGAAGTGTGGGCGAATTTCGGCACCGACCGCGCGGTCCTGGAAGCCTTCATCCCCTTCGAGCGCGAGCTCTCCGTGATGGTCGCCCGCTCGTCGAACGGCTCCGTGGTCGCCTACGATCCGGCGGAGAACCGCCATCGCCATCATATCCTCGATGTCTCCATCGTCCCGGCCCGCGTGAGTCCGGCGGTGTCGGCGGAGGCAAAGGTGATCGCCTGTCAGGTGGCCGAGGCGCTGGGCTATCATGGCATCATGGGTGTGGAATTCTTCCACCTGCCCGATGGCTCGCTGCTGGTGAATGAAATGGCCCCACGCCCGCACAATTCCGGCCACCACACGCTGGATGCATGCGCGACTTCGCAATTCGAGCAGCAGGTGCGCGTCATCTGCGGCCTGCCCGCAGGCTCGCCGAAGCTGCTGTCTCCGGTGGTGATGCTGAATCTCCTCGGCGACATGTGGCCGGACGAACTGGAGGCACCGGACTGGACGCCGCTCTTCGCCGATGGCTCCGCATTCCTCCACCTCTACGGCAAGCGCCGCGCCATCGGCCGCCGGAAAATGGGCCACGCGAATTTCCTCGGGGCAAATGTCGATGACGCCCTCGCTCGCGCGGAGGCCATCAAGGCGGATCTCCTGAGAGGCGGGCGGTGAGCAGACCCGGGTGATCCGCCACCCCGGCACCCGCCTCCCGACGAAGACGCCACCTCCAAAGTGCCTCCACTTGGCACTTGGGACTTCCCCACTTGGAACTTTCCTCCTTCACCACCACGCCCAGCCGTGGCGGTTCCAGAAGGCGTGGAGGTCGCCGACGTCGCCTTTGAAAACATTCCGCTCCATCGGGTGCGCCATGTTGCCGAAGTAGCGCGGGCTGCTCCATGAGCCGGTGTTGTAGTGTTTCGGCGCGGAGTGGCCGTTTTGCCAGATCACTCCGCCGTATTGCCACATCGCCCACTGGTCCCAGATGCCGTATTGCTCCATCAGGCCGTCAGGCGTGAGGTTGTTCGATCCCATGGAGCGCTCGGTGCCAGCCGGACTGTAGAGGGCGATCCAATACGGGGAGCGGCGGATGATGGACTTCTGCGCCGGGGTGGCATTGCTGAGGCTGGCGCGGAGCTTCGCGCTGTTTTCCAGATAAGTCACGGGCGTCACGCCGGTGCGCTGCTCCACGCGGCGGATGAATTTCACCAGCCGGTCCGGTGAGGAGGCGGTGTCGAAATCCCCGACGAGCAGGATCTTCCGCGAGGAAATGCCGCGGCTGCGGGCGGTGGCACGCACTCGATCCACAAAGGAATCCGCCTGGAAAGCCGGGTCCTGATCCATGGTGACGAAGTGGTAGGCCCCGAGCAGCATGCCCTGACGGTCGGTGGATTGCAGGAAATCGCCGAATTTGTCGTCCAGCAGCGGTCCCTTCGCCGAGCGGGCGATCAGGCCGTGGGCGCCATTCCGTTTCAGTGCGGAGACGTCGTGCTGAGAATAGCCCTCGCCGCCGCGCTGGCGTTCCTTCGGGTCCCAGCCGGAGACATTCAGCACGGCGGGCGAGTCGGAGACGCTGGTGCCGCCGAAGCCGCCACCCCCGCAGGAGGAGAGAAGGAGGGCCGCCAGCAGGAAAAGGGCAGGGGTTTTCATGCCGCAGCGAAGCATGCCGCGGCGGGCCGTGTCGAGGGGGCACTCGCCGCAAAGGCGTCGCTCGACAAGTCGGAATTCCGCCCCTAGCGTCCGCGCCGCAATGAAATTCCACCTCACTCCCGGCGTGCTGGCTTTCGGCCTCGCCACCCTGATCCCGGCGGCCGCCCAGAACGAAGCGCCCGCGGAGAAACCCGCCGAGGCTCCGGCCGCACCGGCCGCGCCGATCGACCCCGCAAAGGTGAAGACCCAGTCCTCCTACGGTCTGGGCTTCCGCGCTGGCGGTGAATTCGGCCAGCAGTATGGCCAGTTCGGCATCACGCCCGGCGACATCGAGACCGAGTCTTTCGTGAAGGGCTTCATGGCCGCCTTCAAGGGCGACAAGCCGGAAGTCTCCGAGGCGGACCTCCAGGGTGCGATGCAGGCGCTCGGCGAGCTGCTCCAGACCCGCGAAAAGGAAGGTGCCGAGAAGAATCTCGAAGCCGGCAAGAAGTTCCTCGAAGAGAACGGCAAGCGCGAAGGCGTGATCACCACCAAGAGCGGCCTTCAATACGAAGTGCTCGCGAAGGGTGGCGAAGAGAAGTATGTCGCGCCGAAGGAAGGCGAGCCGGAGAAGCAATTCATGGTGAACTACAAGGGCACCCTGATCGACGGCACCGAATTCGACGCCTCCCCGGAAGGCAGCCCGGTGCCGATGGGCATGCAGGTCATCGAAGGCTTCAAGGAAGCCCTCACCACCATGCCGGTGGGCTCGAAGTGGAAGCTCTTCATCCCGAGCGCCATGGCCTACGGCGACCAGCGCCGCAGCGCCGAGATCGCACCGAACAGCGTGCTGATCTTCGAACTCGAGCTCGTGAAGATCCAGGACGCCCCGCAAAACCCGCACGGCGGCCTGCCCTTCCCGATGCCTGGCCAAGGCGAGTAATCGCCAGCCGGATCAGACCGATTTGAAAAACCCGCGGGATTCACTCCCGCGGGTTTTTTCGTGCGGGATGGGAAGGCATCAGCACGAGGAAGGCCGGGAATTCCAAGTGGACTCGATCCCTGGCGGCGGCTAGGGAATGCGAACCCCTCCCATGCCCCTGACATTTCTCCATACGGCCGATTGGCAGCTCGGGAAGCCCTTCTCGTCGGTTCGCGACGATGGCAAGCGCCACCGGCTCCAGCAGGAGAGGCTTCATGCCGTCCAGCGGCTCGCGGGTCTGGTGCAGGAGGCCGGCGCGGCATTCGTCCTGGTCGCGGGGGATGTCTTCGACTCACCGCAGGCGACGAAGGCCACCGTGTCCGCCGCTTGTGCCGCCATCGGGAGCATCGGCGTGCCGGTGCTGGTGATCCCGGGGAATCACGACCACGGTGGTGCGGGGAGCATCTGGGAGCAGGAATTCTTCAAGCGGGAGTGGCAGCAGCTCGCGCCAAATCTCCAGGTGCTGACGTCACCTTCGCCAGTGGTCATGCAGGGTGCGGTGATCTTCCCCGCGCCGCTGCTCCGGCGTCATGAGCCCGGCGACCCCACCGCATGGATCCGCTCCGCCATCGATGACCCGGCCTTGCCTGCTGGGCTTCCGCGCATCGTGTTGGCACACGGGACCATCCAAGGCTTCGGCTCCTCGCAGGATGACGAGGACGAGGTGGCGTCCGTGGCAAACTGGATCGATCTCACGCGGCTTGCGGATGACGGTATCGACTACATCGCGCTGGGCGATTGGCATGGCACGAAGCAGGTCGGGCCGCGCGCCTGGTACAGCGGGACGCCCGAGATCGACCGCTTTCCGAAGGGCGTGGGAAACGACCCCGGACACGTCCTCCGCGTCACCTTGTCGAGGGGAGCCACCCCGCAGGTCGAGACGCTGCGGACCACCGGCTTCTCGTGGAAGGCGATGGACTTCCGGTTTGGCGAGGATGGCGATCTCGATCGCTTCGTGGCGGCGCTCGATGAAGAGATCGGCACCCGTGGCGATGCTCACCTTCTCTCGCTCCTCGTAGAGGGTTCACTCGGCATCGCCGCGGCGAGCCGGCTGGAGGAGATCCTCGAGTCATGGGATTCGCGGCTGGTGCGGCTGAAGCTTGATAACCGCGTGACGGTGGCACCCTCCGCCGGGGAGATCGGCGAACTTACCCAGCGCGTCTCGGACCCGCTCATCGCGAATGTCGCCGCGCAATTGGTCGCACGCATGGATGGGGATGACGAAGACGCGGCCATCGCCCGGCTAGCGCTGCGCGAACTCCACGCGGCGCTTTCTTGAGTGCGCGGCACCGGAAGAAACGACTCACTCCCCAGCCCTCGGATGCGCCTCATCTCGCTCACTCTCCGCAACTACCGGGTTCATCAGGAACTCACGGTCGCCTTCGATCGCTCGCGCAATCTCATCGGCGGTGCCAATGAGACCGGCAAGAGCACGCTGGCCGAGGCGATTCACCGCGCGCTCTTCCTGCGGGCAAAGACCGGCGGGCGGACGCAGAAGGAAATGGTGTCCACCCGCCACCTCGGTGAGCCGGAGATTTACCTGACATTCGAGGCGGCAGGCAGCACGTGGGAGCTGGAGAAGCGATTCGCAGGAGCGAAGGGCAGCACCCGCCTGACCGCCAGTGGCGCGACCCCGCTGAAGGACGACGAGGCCGAGACACGGCTGGCCGAGCTTCTCAAATCCGAGACCGCGAGCGGCGGCGGTGCGGCGAAACTCCTGCCGACCCTCTGGGCCCATCTCTGGGTGTGGCAGGGCAGCTCCGGCGATGACCCCTCGGGCCACGCCAGCGATCACAAGGACACGCTCGTCCATCGCCTCCAGCAGGACGGGCTGGCCGCCGTGATGCAGTCCGCCACCGACCAACGCGTTCGAGAACACGTCGCCGCCCGTTACGACGAACTTTTCACGGCGACCGGGAAGCTGAAGGCGGGATCGCCGCCCGAGCTTGCACGCGCGCGGCTTGCCGAGGCGGAGGCTTCCCTGAGTCGCGCCCGTGAGATCGCCGGGCGGCTGGAGCAGGCGGCCGCCGAGCATGAGCGATCCGAGCGGGAACTCGCCGAGATCGATCTCATCTTGCCCGGCCTCCGCGAGCAAAAGGTCGTCACGGATGCCAAGCTGTTAGAGGTCGCCGAACTCCGTCGCCAGGAAGAGGCGCGGCAGCACGCTTGGCAGACTGCCGCCACATTGGCGCGCCAGCTTGCAGAGCAGGACGCCGCCATTCGCAAGCTCCACGAGCAGGCGGACCAGTCGCGCGATTCGCTGGGTCCGGCGGAGCGCATGGAGGCGTCGCTTGTCGCCGGGGAAAAGGAAGCCCGCGAACTGAGCCAGTCCGCGGAGACGTCCCAGCGCCAGAGCGCCGACGCGATCCGGACGGCCCGTCTCCGGCATGACTGCGCCGTCGCGTCCATCGCCGTTCTCGAGAAGGCGGCCGACCTTGCACGGCTGACTGCACGCGCCGCGGAGGCGAGCCAGCTTCGCACGGACATCCGCGGTCAGGAGGAAGCGCTTTCCCAACTCCCGGCGATCACCGCCAAGGATCTTGAAGTCTTGCGCCAACTGGATCGCGCCGCCAGCCAGGCCGAGGCCAGCCTCAGCGCGATGGCCACGGGCATCGAACTCATCGCCTCGGATGTCGCCGTGAGCCTCGACGGGCAAGCGCTCGTGCCCGGTGAAGCGCGCACGCTGACCGATACCGGCGAGCTGAAAATCGGTCCCGGTACTCGACTGCGCATCCATCCCGGCGGCGGCATTTCACTCGCCGATGCACGCCTCCGGCTGGAGGCCTCGCGGCGCTCGCTGAAGGATGCGCTGGATCGCCACACGTTGCGGGATCTCGATCAGGCGACCGCCGTGCTCCAACTGCGTCAGACCCTCACCCAGCAGATCGCCCAGCTCGAGATCCGCTGGAAGGCCCTTGGCGGCGAAGTACTGTCGGCGGAACTCACCGCAGCGGGGACCGCGCATGAGGCGGCGAAGTCGGAGCTCGAGCGTCGCCACGCCGCTGCCGGTTCACCGGACTTGCCCGGCAGCCACGACGCCGCGCAGCAGCTCCGCGCCACTCTCCAGCAAACCCTTGATGAGGCGGAGAAGGCCGAGGCCGTCACCCGTCATCATGCGGCCCAGCTTCGCGAGCGCTTTGAAGCGGCAGCCGCCAAGCTCCAGGCCCATGGAGATCAGGCAGCTCAGGCCCGCCAATCCCTGCGCGACCTCGAAACCAAGCTCCGGATCCTTCAGGAAACCCATGGCGATGCCACCGCGCGGGAAGCAGCGCTCGTGAAGGCCCGCGATGCTGAGCAGGCAGCCACCGGATCGCTCGCCGCGACGAAGGCGGCGCTGGTCGCGCTTTCGCCCGATGCATTGGCCGCGGATCTCGACCGCTTCGTCCGCGCCATCGCCCAGCAGGAAGCCCGTCGTCGGGAAGCTGAAAATCTCCGGCTGATCGCCCGCGAACGCCTCACCCTCGACGGCAGCACGGACCCACAGGCAGAGCTGAGCCATGCGCTGGCCCGTCACGTGGCCGCGCTTGAGATCCATGCCTCGCAGCAGCGCCGGGCGAGGGCGATCGAGCAGCTTCACCAGCTCTTTTCCTCCTGCCGGGAAGGCATCGACCGCGCGCTCGTCCAGCCGCTTGCGGATCGCATCACCGGCTACTTGCAGTGCCTCTTCGGTCCGGCCGCGCAGGCGCGTGTGAATGTCTCCGACACCGGCATCGAAGGCTTGGAAATCATCCGCTCCGACGACTCCACCTTCGGCTTCTCCGTCCTCAGTGGCGGCGCACGCGAGCAGGTGGCCGCCGCCGTCCGCCTCGCGCTCGCCGAGATCCTGGCCGCGGATCACGACGGTTGCCTGCCGGTGCTCTTCGACGATGCCTTCGCCTACACCGACCCCGCGCGCATCCAGTCCCTCCAGCGCATGCTCGACCTCGCCGCCCTGCGCGGCCTCCAGGTCATCGTCCTCACCTGCACCCCCGTGGACTACTCCGCCTTCGGCGGGAAGACCATCGGCCTGCGCTGAAAAAAGCGGATTCCCCAGGCGTCGGCGGTGCTGTTAGAGCGGGTCGCCTTGCTCAGCTTCCAGTGGGCGGGCCTTTGGCTCGTTGGAGTTTGGTCCGGTATTCGCCGGGGGTCACGCCGGTGATGCGGTGGAAGACGAGGCGCATTTGTTCGACATTGGTGAAGCCGACGAGCCAGCAGATGTTCTTCACGGGCAGGTCGGTGCGCTCGAGGAAGTGACGGGCACGCGAGCAGCGACAGAGGTGGATCTCATCGAGCAGCGTGTGGCCGCGTGCCGCGCGGAAGCGCCGCTCCAGCGTGCGGCGGTTCACGTCGGCCAGCTCGCACAGTTGGTCCACGGACATTCCGCGGTGGCTGACCGTCCAGATCAGGTTCATGGTGCGGGTGACGAGGTCGTCGTTCGCGGGTGGCGGGGCGATGGTGTCGCCCGGTTTCTCCGGGGCGGGGTGTCTTGCGGATTCGATGCTGAGCGCCACGAGCTTCATGGCGTGCATCGATAGCAGGATCGGATTCTCCAGCGGATTTGCCGTGATGTGATCGATGAACTGGTCGAAGGCGGACGCCAGTTGGCGCGGGCGGGCCGCCGGGCGGATGGCGGTCTTCGGCGTGACAAATCCCTGGCGCAGCAGCCGGTAGGCGCCGGTCCCATTGTAGCAGATCCACCGCTGGTCCAGCCATTGTTGAGGGCCGAGGATCGAGCGATAGCGGTGCCACACTCCGGGGAAGAGGAAGATGAGGGTGGGGGACTTGAACTCCACGATCCCGGTCTCGTCGGACTCGAAGACCCCGTGCGTCCGGTTCGTGAAGACGATGGCGAATTCGGGGAGCACGCGCCCGGATTCCCGCGCGGATGCCTGCAGCGCCGACTCGCGCGACTCGGAGTGCTGGTCGAAGAGATACATGCTGGGATGCTCCCCGTAGGGCAGGTCCGCGTCCGCACCCGCCGGGTCCAGCGTGCGGCCCGCCGTGGTCACGTAGAATCCCCAATCCACCGCCGAATCATCGACGGGCAGGTAGTGATAACGGTTGCGTCCTTTCATGGAGCGGTGCTGTCGAAATTTATCCTTTCGGGAAGCCCCAAGCATTCGCGATGCCGGGAAAACGATCACAGGTGAGTCATACGGAATGTGTCGCAAAATCTGGAGTGAGGAATCGAGCTGGAATCGAAAAATTTCCCGTAATATTCATGTAGATGTTGATTCAAAGGCAGCTATCGACCTTGTCGCAAAGCTTTGAGGGGTGGCGTGGAATCTGGCGTGAAACGCTTTGAACGAGATCATGATGATTCCTAGTATCGGAGCATACCAATGGATAATGTGATCCCTTCGACATCATGATGAATGACTTCTTCAAAAGCCCCATTCTGGCCCTAGCCCTGTGCATGCTCTGCACCGTGCCGATGCCGACCGCGGGTGCGGCGGACGGAATGGTGGAGGGCTTCAAGAATCCGCCGGAGGAGACGAAGCCGTGGACCTTCTGGTACTGGCTGAATGGCAGCTATACCAAGGAAGGCATCACCAAGGATCTCGAGGCGATGGCTTCGGTCGGGATCCGCCGCGCAATGATCGCCTACATCGATGGCGAGGGCGGCGCATCGGGGTCGGTGGACATGTTCACCGAGGAGTGGTACGAGCTGACATTGCATGCCTTCAGCGAAGCGAAGCGGCTTTCCGTCGAGCTCGGTGCTTTCAATAGCCCTGGATGGAGCCAGGCAGGCGGACCGTGGATCACACCGGAGCAATCGATGCGACGGGTGACGTGGAGCGAGAAGGAGATCCAGGGTGGCAGCTTCAGCCAGCTCGTGCGGCCTGTGGATGTGCCAGCGGGGCAAGACATCGCCGTCCTCGCGGTGCCGCGGGTGGAGTCAGTGACGCTCACCGGTGAGAATCCGCAGCGCGCGCCGCTGGCGTCGGCCCGATGGATCTGGCATCCGGAGGACGGCAGCGCCGCGCTCACCTCGGTCCCTGCGGCTATCCGCTATTTCCGGGTGTCCTTCGAGGCCACCCCGGGCTCGCTCGGCTCGGCCACGGTGGATCTCACCGCGGACGATAGCTATACCGTCTCCGTCAATGGCACCCCGGTGGGTCAGGACGGTGTCTGGACCTCCATCGAGAAGTATTCGATCCTGACTCACCTGCGTGCCGGGACCAATACGGTCACCGTCGCGGTGAACAATGCGGCTGCGAGTCCCGCCGGACTCATCGCGAGCGTGGTGTTGAAAAACGCCAGCGGTGCCACGGTCGCCCGCCATGACAGCGGCTCCTCCTGGGAGAGCGCGAAGACTACGGCTGGCGAATGGCTGCCTGCGAATGTGCTGGGTACCATGGGCATCGCCCCGTGGCGTCTTCCCACCACGGCCGGCGGCGTGCTGGAGTTCGCCCGCACCGAGCCATTCACCGCGCGCGGATTGATCGTGCATGGCACGGGCAATACGACGCTCTACGCGGTGAAGAACGGCCAGCGCCAGGTGGTCGCCAGCATCAATGCGAATGGCGGCAGCGCGCAAACGGACTTCCTGCCAAATGGTGCCGAGACCTTCAGCTTCCCGGATGTTACCGCGGACCGCTTCCAGCTCGATCCCGATCCCGGCATCCCGGTCGAGCTGACCTCCTCGCCCACCGTGGCGCAGGTCGTGGAGAAGCAGATGGGCCGCATGCACCCGACGCCGAATCCCTCGTGGGAATCCTACATCTTCCCGGACTCCGTGGAGCCCGGCGATCCGGACTCCGTGATCAAGAGCGAGGGCATCCTCGATCTGACGGAGCATCTCGGCAGCGATGGCGTGCTGACCTGCACCGTGCCGCCCGGCGACTGGACGCTCATGTACTTCGGCATGGTCACCACCGGCACGAAGAACGGCCCCGCTCCGCCGGAAGGCACCGGCCTGGAGGTGGACAAGATGAACCGCACGCACGCGCGCCATCACTTCGACTCGATGATGGGGCAGTTGCTCGACCGCATGACGCCGGACCAAAAGTCCGTCTTCAAGAGCATCACCATGGACAGCTACGAGCGCGGCTCGCAGAACTGGACCGATGGCTTCGACGCCGAGTTCCTGGAGCGCAATGGCTACGATCCCATCCGCATGCTCCCCATCCTCACGGGCCGTGTGCTCGATAGCGCGGGTGCTTCCGATCAATTCCTGTGGGACATGCGGCGCACGGTGGCCGACATGATCGCGGAAAATTTCGTCGGCGGTCTCAGCGAGGTCGCCCGCGAGAACGGCCTCACCTTGTGGTGCGAAAATTACGGGCACTGGGGCTATCCCGGTGAGTTCCTCGTTTACGGCGGACACGCGGACGCGATCGCCGGTGAGTTCTGGACTTCAGGCAATGACCTGGGACCACTGGAGTGCCGCGCCGCCAGCTCGGCAGCGCACATCTATGGGAAGCAGCGAGTGTATGCGGAGGCCTTCACCAGCAGCTTCAGCACCGAGCACCATCCCTACACGATCAAGGCGCGCGGCGAGGAGATGTTCACCCATGGCATCAATCACTTCGTCCTGCACGTCTATGTCCAGCAGCCTGCGGATGGCGAGCCGGGGAACAACCCGTGGTTTGGCACTGCCTTTCACCGGAATACCCCGTGGTTCGTCCAGGGCCGCGACTGGGTGAAGTACCTGCAGCGCTGCCACTACATGCTGCAGGAAGGCGAGCCCGCCGCGGACGTCGCCGTCTACATCGGCGACCACGCGCCGCAGATGACGGGCCCTGCGAATCCGGTGCCCGCCGGCTATGACTTCGACTACATGGGCTCGGACGCGATCCTGCGGAAGCTCCACATCGTGGATGGCGACTGGGTGGTCTATGACGAGAGCGATCCGGCCCGCATCTCCGCACGATGGAAGTTCCTCGCTCTGCCTGCCGGGCTCGGTCACATGCGCCCGCAGATCCGTCAGCGTCTCGACGAGCTGATCCAGCAGGGAGGCAAGATCTTCACCGGCGTGCCGCTTTCCGCGAATACCCTCGCCGCCGCCGGGGTGAAGCCGATGCTCTCGGATGCCTCGGCCACGCTCCGCTGGAAGGCTCGCAAGCTGGACGAGGGGATGCAGTACTTCGTCTGCAACTTCGGCACCACGGGTCCCTTCACGGCCACTTTCCGGGTGACGGGGAAAGTTCCGGAGCTATTCAATCCGGTGACGGGCGAGGTGACTCCTCTCGCGAGATACGAGGCGGTGGATGGCGGCACGCGCGTGACCTTCGACGTGAGGGATCGTGCGGACGCGTTCTTCCTCGTCTTCCGCAAGGCAGCGGAGCAGCCCTCCGTGACCGCGGTCAGCGGCCCGGTCTCACCGCTGAAGCTGTCCTACGACGCTGAGGACCGGCTTGTCGCGGAGAGCGGCAGCGCCGGCATCTACAATCTCGCCATGAGCGATGGCACGGATCGCCAGGTGAATATCGGCCAGGGCTCGCAGAGCTTCACGATTCCCGGCGCTTGGCAGAGCACCTTGCAGAATGGCAAGGCCTCGTCCGTGGTGAAGCAGAATACCTTCACGCTGCCCGCCGGATTTGGCACCGGCAAGCGGGTGACCCTGGACCTCGGAGCCGTGTCGGTGATGGCGAAGGTGACGCTGAATGGCCACACCTACGACACGCTGTGGATGCCGCCGTATTCGCTCGATGTCACCGATGCGCTCCAGCCCGGGGCGAATGAAGTGCAGGTGTTGCTGACCGGCACCGCTGGGGGCACCGCCTCCATGGGTCAGGAGGTGACGCTGAGGACCTCGGTGCGCACGGTGGTGGACGATGCCGCGATGCGCTTGAACAGCCTGTCTCCGCAACGCGATGCGACGGGAGTGCCCCGGGGCGGAAACCTGGTGATGAGATTTGACCGGAAGATCGTCGCCGGAAGCGGCAGGATCGTCCTGGTGCGCTCCGGCGATGGTGTGGAGGTGGAGGCCTTCGACGTCACGTCTTCGGCGAGGCTCCGGTTCACCGGCAGCACCCTGGTGATCGATCCCACGGCTGATCTGGCGGACGAGCAGACCTATCACGTGCTGGTTGATGGCGGTGCGATCACCGGGGCCTCTGGCGAGGCATTCGGCGGCATTGCGGACAAGGCGACGTGGAGCTTCTCCACGCATGAGAGGACGTCGATCCACATCACCGAACCGGGCTTCGAAGGCGCACGCGCGCTCGGCGGCTGGGTGCCCGGCGGCATCCCGGGCCCGGGCATCAGCACGGCATCCGCGCTCGCCTCGTGGACGAAGGTCGGCACCGGTGCCGGCTACGGCTGGATTGGTGCGGGCCAATACAGCGACCCCATGCCGGATGGTGACATCTACGCCTATGCAAACGGTGGTGACAGCATCCGCCAGACGCTCGCCGAGACGCTACAGGCCGGCACGACCTACTCCCTCGCCGTGGCGACCGGGTGGCGCGCGGATCTGGCTGCGGGACCGTATCCCACCTACCCGGGCTACGGCATTGAGCTCTGGGCCGGTGGCAGCCTGCTGGCTTCTGACTACAGCGCGAATCGCGGCGGCACCGGCAGCGCACCTGCTGCCGGACGGTGGAAGGATGTCCTCGCCGCATTCACCACGGGCGAAAGTCATCCGCAGCTCGGCCAGCCACTCGAGATCCGGCTGCGCGGCTACGGAGTGCAGACGAATTACGACGCCGTCCGCCTCACGAAGCAGGGGACGATCCGCGGGAGTGACTTCGCGTCCTACATGTCAGATCCCGCCTTCGGCCTGCCTCCATCGGCCCAAGGCTTCCTGCTGGACCCGGACTCCGACAACCTGACGAACGGCCTCGAAGCGTGGTTCGGCACCCACCCGAACCAGCCCGGCCCGAGCCTGTCCGGCATTGCCGCAAGTGGAGGTACCTTCACCTTCAGTCATCCGATGAATGAATACCCGCCTGCCGATCTGTTAGGCTCCTACGAGTGGTCGCAGGACCTCATTGACTGGTATCCCGACGGCGCAGGGCCAACCGGCGGCCCCACCGTCAGTTTCAGGTCCCGCATCAGTGGCGGTGTCTGCCACGTCACCGCAACTCCCAGCGAAGTCCTCCCGGAGCTCTTCGTCCGGGTCGTCGTGGTGCAAGGCTGACGCCGGACACCCGCACCTTTCATCAAGACCTGCCCGACCGGCCGGACCCCATGGGTTCCGGCCGCTTTTGTTGGGCTCGATCGGAGATTGGCCATCGCCTTGAAGTCGGTTGAGTTTCCAGACGAAGCAACTTGAGCCTTTGCAGGCGATTTTAAGACAGAAGTCGTAGAGTTGATTCAAAGGGAGAGGCGACCGGTTTCCGTTGGGAAGCTCGACGGAATGAGCCAAGCTTTGGAAGTTGCAACGGTTCCCATTCGTTCGGCGCTTTATGCATGGCCCCTGTCAGGGAGTTCGAATGTGTTGCTGCACTGAGATGTTGTCCCTGCGGAGAAAGAGGTCTCGGGGATGCCCTGCCGGACGACAGGCACGCGGGTTGCGAGGAGGTGGGACCATGAGTGATACCCACGCCAGCAATCTGAAGCAGTATGTGAATGACATGATCGGTCTCGAGGCCGATGTCTCCAAGGCGATCCGCGGCCAGCTTGAAGACGATCGTGTGAAGAGGCATTCAAGATTGGCCGCCTTGTTGGAGCGAATCGCGGTGCAGAGCGAGTCCAGGCTGGAACGCCTGAAGGCCATCTCGAAGGACGAAGGCGGAGCCCTCGGTGGCGCGATCAAGGAGGGCGTGATGACTGCCACGGGAGTGTTGGCCGGACTCTATGGAAAGATGCGCGAGCATCCGGTATCGCGCATGGTGCGGGACGACATCGTTGCGCAAACCACGGCGGCCACCAGCTACGGGATGCTGCTCACATTGGGTCTTTCCGCCTCGCACGTGGAATGTGCCCGCCTCGCGGAAGACGGGCTGCGGGCATGTGCGCCCACGGTGACGCTTCTCACGTCTGAGCTGCCGGAGATCGTCGCGAGTGAGTTGGCGGAAGACGCGCCGCTGGCGAATCCTGCGGCGGCGCAGACCGCTTTGGCGACGATCCGTGAGGCGTGGTCGGAAGCTCCTTCGGCCTGACTCCTATCATTCACCGGGTGTCATGGCATTTGTTGCCATGGCACCTGATGAAGGCCGCGTTACGGGGAGCATTCGTGCCAGTCCAATGACCGGCACCGCCATGGCTGAAAGTCACACCTTCGCGGCAAGGGCGGCGACGCTGGCGATGAGTTCGGCGGGATCGACGGGCTTGGCGATGTGCATCTGGAAGCCGGACTCGAGCGCGCGGACGCGGTCGATGCTGCGGGCGTAGGCGGTGACGGCGAGGGCGCGTGCCCGGCCTCCTTCGGCAGGCGGTAGTTCGCGGACGCGGCGCATGAAGGAGTAGCCGTCTTCGCCGGGCATGCCGATGTCGCTGACGATGACGTCGGGCAAGTGACGCTTCACCAGTTCATACGCTTGCGCGGTGGAGGTGGCGGTGTGGACGGTGGCTCCGCAGCCGACCAGCAGGCGCTCGACGAAGGTGACGGCGTCCACTTCGTCATCCAGCGCGACGATGGAGATGCCGTCGAGCTGGCCTGGAATGAGCGGCGTCGGCGGTCCATCCTCTGCCGTGGTCCTCGGGTGTACACGCGTGGTGTCCGCATGAATACTGGCGGGGTGATGGATGGCCACGGGAAGGCTGACGGTGAAGGTGGAGCCTTCGCCTTTCCCGGGGCTGTAAGCCTTCACGGAGCCGCCGTGGAGTTCCACGATCTGCTTCACGATGGCGAGACCAAGACCCAGGCCGCCATAGTGGCGGGTAATGCTGGCGTCTGCTTGGCGGAAGCGGTCGAAGACATGGGGGAGGAAGGCGGGCTCGATGCCCGCGCCGGTGTCCATCACGCTGACTTCTACGTGGCTGTTGATGCGCTTGAGCGTGACCTGGATGCGTCCTTCCTTCGGCGTGAATTTCACCGCATTCGACAACAGGTTCCAGAAGACCTGGTGCAGGCGGTGCGGATCGCCGAACATCGCATGGGCGGCGGGATCGACGATCACCTGAAGGCGCACGCCCTTCGCATCCGCGGCCTGCTGCACCGTCTCCACGCCGGCGCGCACGAGTGACTCCAGCTCGATGGACTGGACGTCCAGCCGCAGCTTGCCGCTGACGATGCGGCTCATGTCGAGGATGTCCTCGATGATCTGCGTCTGCGCCTTCGCATTGCGCGAGATGATGGCGAGTCCCTCGGCGAGACGAGTCTGGTCCGGCATCATCTGGAGGAGCTGGGTCCAGCCGACGATGGCATTCAGCGGCGTGCGCAGCTCGTGGGAAAGGGTGGCGAGGAATTCATCCTTCATCCTCCCGGCGATCTCCGCTTCACCACGGGCGGCGCGCTCGGCATCGAGGAGCGACTGCCGGTCGGCGAGTGCGGCGCGGAGTTGCTCCTCGCTGCGCTCCAGCGCCTGGCGGGATCGCACACGGTCGGTCACATCCACGGAGTGATCGTACACGCCGTAGGGCTTTCCCTCCGGGTCCCGCACCTGGAGGTAGGTGAAGTCGAAGTAGCGGTCTTCGGGCGGGGCTCCGTCCGCCCTGGCGATGCGGGCAAGCACCTCGCGGCCGATGATGGGCGTACCGGTGAGCATCACCTTCCTCAGCTTGTCGTCGAAGCCCTGGCCCGTCAGCTCCGGGATGGCCTCGAGGATGGGGAGCCCGATGAGCTGGCGATCCCCGAAGAGCGCCTGATAGAGCGGATTCACCCGGTCGAAGATCAGGTCGTCGCCCTTCCACAGTGCCATCTCGGCAGGGGACTCGCGGAAGATCAGCTCCAGCAGATGGCGCTGGAACTGCAGCTCCTCCTCGGACAGTTTTCTTTGGGTGATGTCGCCCATGGTCCCGTCGAAGCTGACGGGCTGCCGACCTTGCGGCCCCTCGCCGAAGGTGACGCCGCCGCGCGCGGCCATCCAATGGACGGAGCCGTCCGGGTGGATCACGCGATACTCCGCGGCGTAGGGCACGGGATCGATGGGACGCGTGGCGGCATTGATCGCCTCGACCACGCGACCGATATCGTCCGGATGCACGGTGGCCAGGCCATCCTCGAAGCGCAACTGGTCACCGGTGAAGCCGATGAGCTGGCGGAAGCGCTCGTTCGTGACGACTTCCTGCGTGAGTAGATTGATATTGAAGGAGCCGATCTGAGCGGCCTCCAGCGCCATGCGGCGGCGGCGCTCGCTGGTCTCCACGGCCTCGCGCGCCAGCACCGACTCGGTGACGTCCACCCCGTGGACGAAGACGCCGGTCGGCTTTTTGTCCGGGTCCAGAAGCGCCTGATAGTTGAAGCTGATGTATCGCGTGCGGCGGGACGAGTCGTCCGGTCCGAGCACGGCGGGAACCTCGGTTCCACCAATGGATTCACCGGTGAGATAGACGCTGTCCAGCATCTTGAAGAATCCCTGGCCCTCGACTTCCGGGAGGATCTCGCGGATCGGCTTGCCGGGGGTGGCGGGCCGGCCGATGAGCTCGGAGTATTTCTCATTCGCCATCTCCAGCACGTGGTCCGGGCCACGGAGGACGCAGATGAAGGCCGGGGCTCTCTCGATGATGGCAGCGAGGTTCGCCTTCTCCGTCTCGATCGCGCGGACGAATGCCTCGCGCTCGGCCTCGGCACGGCGGCGTGCGGTCACGTCGCCCAGCACGCCATAGACGCGGGCCGGCTTCCCGTCCGCACCGGCAGCCACCTGGCTGATGCTGGAGATGAGGCGACGCTCCTTCCCCGGGGCGATGACTCCGTATTCGATCTCCAGCAGCGTCCCGTGCTCCGCGGAAGCCCCGGCCGCACCCTCGACACGGGCACGGTCCGCGGGATCGATGCGCTGGAAGATATCTTGAACCGTCACCTTCTCCTCCGGGGCGAAGCCGAAGAACTCCCGCACGCGGGCATCCATCTCCACCTGATGGGTCTTCAGGTCCCAATCGACGCGCCCGAGCGATGCCATGCGGAGCGCAGTGGCAGCCTCGAATTCACTCTCGCGCTCCGCCTCCGCGGCGAGCTTCTGGTCATGAATGTCGGTGAGCGTGCCAAACCAGCGCACGACCTTTCCATCGGAGCCCGGCACGGGATTCGCGCGGGCGAGGTGCCAGCGGATGGCCCCATCGGTCGCGCGGAGCAGGCGGACCTCCACGCTGCTGGGCTGTCCCTTTTTCTGCGCCTCGTCCCACGCCCTCAGCATGGGCGGCAGGTCTTCCGCGACGAAGGCACCATGCCACTCCCTTGCGGTGAGGTGGCCCTCCGGCAGGCCGGTGTAGTCGTGCCAGCGGCGATTGAACCAATACGGGATGCCCTGGGAATCCGCGGCCCACACGATCTGCGGCATGGAGTCCGCCATCTGACGAAAATGGACCTCGCTCTCCCGCAGTTCTTCCAGTGCGCGGGCTCGTCGCACCTCCGCAGCGGTGCGGTCGGCCACTTGGCGGACGAGCGAGATCTCGCCATCCGTCCAATCCCGCGGCGTGTCCTGATGGACGACGACGAGCACGCGGAAGACGCCCTCGATGAGGACGGGCACATCGATCGCTGCCACGGCACCGATGGTGCGCAGGGCATCCAGCTCCGGGCCGGGCGGGTTTTCCTGCGCGGCATCCCGGCGGATGTGCATCCTGCCGGCGCGGTAGTCCTTGGCAAGCTCCTCGCCGTAGTCCCTCAGCAGGTGGATGCCCTTCGCATCCGGCATGCCGGGCTTGGCCCACGTATGATGGACATTCACCCGCTCGCCATCCTCCATCGCCTCGCCCACCAGCACCCGGGAGACGTCCATGTGCTCGCCGAGCATGCGCTGCGAGATGGCGATGATCTGCTCGGGATCCGAAATGCCGAGGATGGAATTCGTCAGGCGATTGAGGAAATCGAGGGTGCCCGCATCGCCGGACGTGGAGGCAGTTTCCGGTCGATCGTGTCCGGGAGATGGGGCTTCGGAAGGCATGCGTGGGGCGGGAATGGCAGGAGACCCAACCAATAGCCGCAAAGTCCACGCTGTAAATGAACTCCCGTGTCCCTAAGATCTGCTTGAGAGGAAGGCTGGCGGGTTACCATGTCGGGCAGTTTGCCCGGTCTGGGGGAGCCTGTTAGAGCGGCGTCTCCTTCTCAAGGCTGCGCATCAGGTCCATCAGCGCGGCGGGCTCCACGGGCTTCACCAGATGATGATCGAAACCGGCGTCGCGCGTCTTGTCGCGGTCGCTTTCCTGGCCCCAGCCGGTGAGGGCGACGAGCACCATGCCGGTGCTCCAGGGCTGGCGGCGGATCTCCCGGGCGGCCTCGTAGCCGTCCATGCGCGGCATGCCGATGTCCATGAGGATGATGTCCGGCAGGAAGGCAGCGGCGGCAGCGATG
Source organism: Luteolibacter flavescens (assembly GCF_025950085.1). Lineage (NCBI taxonomy): Bacteria > Pseudomonadati > Verrucomicrobiota > Verrucomicrobiia > Verrucomicrobiales > Verrucomicrobiaceae > Neoluteolibacter > Neoluteolibacter flavescens. The sequence goes on along the minus strand of NZ_JAPDDS010000008.1, from coordinate 79,841 downwards.
CAGTCCTCGCCATCATGGGCAGTGCGGACTTCGTTCCCGCCGATGGTGAGGGAAAGCGAGAGCGTCTCCGCCGCATCCAGATTGTCGTCCACGACGAGGATGCGCCGTGGTGCCGGAGGCGGCATCTCAGGCCCGGCAATGGAAGCTTCGCCGCTATCCTCCCGGGTGCAAAGCGGCAGGCGGACGACGAATTCGCTGCCGTGCCCGAGGCCGTCGCTCAAGGCCTGGACGGAGCCGCCATGGAGATCCACGAGGCGCTGCACCAGCGTGAGGCCGATGCCAAGCCCGCCGCGGCTGCGTTGTCCCACCTGGTCCGTCTGACGGAACATCTCGAAAACGGCCTCCAGCATGTCCGGCGAGATGCCGATGCCATTGTCCTTCACGCGGATGACGGCCTGTCCGTCCGCGGCGGCCACCGAGAGCGAGATGGTGCCTCCGGGATTCGTGTAGCGCACGGCATTCGTCAGGAGATTCGACACCACTTGGGCGATCCGCGCGGGATCGCCGGTGACGGGCGGGGTGGAAGCGGGCAGATCGATCTCCAGGCGGTGGCCCGCCTGATCGATGGCCGACTGCACCGCATCGATGGCCGAGTGAATCACCGGGGCCAGCAGGATGCTCCCGGAGCTGAGCTGGATCTTCCCGCTGGTGATGCGGGACATGTCCATGAGGTCATCGATGAGACGGACGAGCTGGGTGGTCTGCTGCTCCATCATGCGACGGAGCCTTTCCACCACCTCCGGCTTGTCGCCCGACATGCGCATCACCTCCAGGCCGGTGCGGATCGGCGCGAGCGGGTTGCGGAGCTCGTGGGCGAGGGTGGCGAGGAATTCATCCTTGCGGCGATCCGCTTCGGATAGCTTCGCCGCGAGTTCGCGCAGGGCGGTCTCGGTCTTGCGATGCTCGGCCTCCGCATTCTTCCGCTCGGTGATGTCGCTCACCGTGCCGTCGAAGCTGACGAGCCTGCGTGACGCGCCGGTCCCCTCGAAATTCGCCCGCCCCTTCGACGCCACCCAATGCACGGAGCCATCGGGGTGGATGACACGGTATTCCTCCGAATAGGGCACCGCGGACTCCGGGTCCACCGAGGCGGCAACAGCATCCCGCACCCGCGCGGCATCGTCGGGGTGCAGGGCGGCAAAGCTCTGCTCATAGCTGATGGGCGCGATCGAACCGTGGAAGATCATGCGGAAGCGGTTGTCCGTCCGCATGGTCATGGTGGCGGGGTCGATGTTCCATGCCCCGAGCCCTGCGGACTCCAGTGCGAGGTGCCAGCGCGAGTGGGTGGCGCGCAGCTCCAGCTCCGCGAGACGCTGCGGCGTGATGTCCACCACCACGCCGGGCAGGCGTATGGCGCGGCCGGCATCATCCCGCGTGATCCTCCCGCGGGCGACCACCCAGCGGATGGTGCCGTCGCTGCCGATGAGACGGTATTCCGCCTCGTAGCGGTCCCCGGAGTCGATGCCACGGCCGATCTCCGAGAGCACGCCCTCGACATCGTCCGGATGGATGGAGCGTATGTACTCCTCGATGGGCGCGCCGGTGGTGGCGATGGACTCGTCGATGCCGAAGATGCGGGCCATGTTCGGGTCCGCGGTGACGAGGTTGTTCACCACATCGTATTCCCAGGTCCCGATCTCGGCGGCGGCCAGGGTGGTATCCAGCCGTGACCGGGCGTCGCGGAGCGCCTTTTCCAGTTCGCCTGGGTGGATGCTTTCGACGGGCTGATCGGAAGATGCCAAAGGGGTGGGTTTTCTATCGGGAGAGGTTGGGAAGGAGTGCCGGGCGGAATTTCGCCAAGACACCGGGCGCGGGCAAATCGAAATCGCCACGGGGAAGCGTCGGCCTAGCAGCTCAGGCCGTCTGCCAGCGGTAGGACGCCTGCTTCCCGCGCACTTCCCGCAGTTGATAGCGTCCGATGAGCACCGGCACGAAGCGCGACTCCGGCGACTCCGACTCCATGTAGAGGCAGATTTCCTCCGGCCGGTCCACGGGGTCGGAAATGAGCGACCGGAGGGCATCCATCGATAGGATGCGGCCATCCTCAGGGCCGTCCTGAAGCAGGATTCGTTCGATGTCGTGCATGGCTGGGTGCTGGGAATGCCGGTGTGACGGACGCAAGTCTGCGAACTGCACCATCCTGCAATTTCCAGAAACTGCAAACTACCCGCAGGCCGGGTATCTACGTGCGATTGAAGATTGCCGGGCGGATGCAAAGCGATCCGCACTCCATTCCGAGCAAATATGCAATCACGCCGGGAATGGGATTTCCACATCACCTGCTGGTATTCCGCTGGTACGCGGTTTGCGAGAGCGGAAGGTCATGGCTGGAGACACTGATGCGCGCGAGATGGAGGTGGAACTGCAGAACCTGCCCCTGTGGCTGGATCTGCCGGATGGTCCGGCATTCCCCACGCTCGCAGAGGACACGGAGACCGGGGTGCTGGTCATCGGCGGGGGCATCACGGGGGTCACGGCGGCGTGGCTTCTCGCGCGGGAAGGACGGCGGGTCACGCTGCTGGAGCGGGAGACCATCGGCGCACGCGACTCGGGCCACACCACGGCGCACCTCACCTACCTGACGGACACGCGCCTGCCGAAGCTGGTGGACACGCTGGGAAAGGATGATGCCCGCCTCGCGTGGGAAGCCGGTCGCGATGCGATGGCGATGATCCGCAGCGCGGTGGAGTCGCTGGGCATCGGGTGCGGATTCGCTGTTGTGCCGGGCTATCTGGCGCTGGATGACGAGGAGGACCAGAGCATGGGCGGCATCGCGCTGCGGCGGGAGGAGGAGCTGATGCTGGAGCTCGGATTCGATGTGGTGATGGACGGCGTGAATCCCGTCACCGGCACCGCGGCGATCCGCTTCCGGGAGCAGATGAAATTCCACCCGCTGAAGTATCTCCGCGCACTGGCCGCGGACGCGGTGAAGCACGGCGCGAAGATCCACGAGCATACTTCCGTGGATGAATTTCACGATGATCCGAAGCGGGTGATCGCCGGCGGCCACGAGGTCCGCTATGACAAGGTGATCATCGCCACCCACGTGCCGCTGCAGGGCACGGCTCAGACGATGGGTGCCGCGCTCTTCCAGTCGAAGCTCTTTCCCTACTCCAGCTATGCGGTCTGCGTGCGCATCCCGGCGGACGGGGTGAAGGAGCTGATCTGGTCGGACACCGCGGAGCCCTTCCGATATGTCCGCATGGAGGCGGGAGAAGGCGGCGAGGCTCAGGTCATCCTCGGTGGCGAGGATCACAAGACCGGCCAGGAGAGTGATCCGGACGAGTGCTTCGCTCGGCTGGAGGAGTGGCTCACGAAATGGATTCCGGATGCGGAAGTGACGCATCGCTGGAGCGGCCAGGTGATCGAGACGGTGGACGGGCTGCCCTATATCGGCGAGACGGTGCAGGATCAGTTCGTCGCGACAGGCTTTTCCGGGAATGGCTTCACCTACGGCACGGCGGCGGCGATGATGGCGCTGGCTTGGGTGCGCGGTGAGGAGCATGCGTGGTCGAAGCTCTTCGCTCCCGGACGCAAGACGCCGCTGTCGCTGAAAGAGTATCTAAAGGAGAACGCGGACGCCACGCTGCGCATGATCCGCGATTGGCTGAAAACGCCCGACGGTCACCCCCAGCTCCTGGAGCCCGACGAGGGCCGGGTGATGGAGCACAATGGCGAGCGGGTGGCCGCCTATCGGGATCCGGAGGGCGAGCTGCACCTGTGCAGTGCGGTATGCCCGCATCTCGGCTGTGTCGTGGCGTGGAATGCGGCGGAGCGCACGTGGGACTGCCCCTGCCATGGCTCGCGCTTCGGCGCGACAGGCAAGGTGATCGCAGGACCCGCCGAGAAGGACCTCAAGGACCTGACCGGAGTGGCACTCTAACAGCGAAAGGGAATGAGAACGACCTTCCTGAATCCAAACCCCACCGAACCATGAAACCCCGATCCACGAAACATCTCGCATTGAAGATCGCCGCTCTCGCACTGCCCGCCCTGGCGGACCGCCTCACACGCAGGCTGGCCGCGCGCGGATTCACCGGAGTGACCGGCCAGCAGCCTCCGCGCAATCCCGCCGTGCCCTTCGTCACGTGGAAGGAGGCGATCCTCTGGACCGCGATCGCCGGTGCGATGGGCGGCGTTGCCCGCATGGCCTCGCGCAAGGCTCTGGCCGGGAAGCTGCCGGTGGAGACTTGAGGCTGCGAGAAATCTGAATCGTCATGAGATCATCCATTCGATGATCTCCTCGCCGGTCATATAGCTGGCTGCCTCGCTCAAACTTTTACGATCCGCTCTCGGAGCAGAAGCCGGAGGCGACGATCACCCCGATGCCGCATGCCAGGCCGAGGGTGACGAAGGGATTCTGACGGACGTATTGCTTCACTGCCTTCATCGCCGGGATGGCAAGGTCGTCAGAAGCCGAAGGGTCGGTGAATGAATTACCGGTCGGTTCGTGCAGCGGATGGGATCGGGGCGAGTGGTTCATGTGCCAATCTTACGCAGCAGCGATGCCAAGGCCGCCTTTCTGGATGATACGACGGCAGCTACAGGCGAAGATATGGAAGGCGGAGTCAGAGAAGTTGCATCATGCTCCCGGGGCATCTGCATATCGCTCCGCGAGACCACTGTGCGAGTGCTTTATCGCGGATAAGTTCCCGGAAGGAGCACCTGCCCGTGTGGGGTGGAGGTGCCCAGCCCGCTGCTGACTATCGGCGAATTGGGTTTTTCAAGCCGGTGACAGTGCGCGCCAGATCTTCCGAGACAGCATCCATCATGCTGCTGCCCCGTAGGTTTGCAAACGGAGTTTTCGCGTCCTTTCAGTGACGCGCCGCGATCTTGCCTAGGTGGTGTTCGATGAGGCGCTCCAAACGTTCCGCAGCGCCTTCGATGGCCTCGGAGAGCGAGTTGTCCGAGTGGCTCACTCCGAGAGGAGGCAGCCCGGCGAGACGGGCCTCCATCGCGCAGCGCATGTCCTTCTCGCCGCCTTTTTCACCATTCTGATCACTGAGATGGACTTCCAGGTCGGTGATCCTCGAGCTGAAACGCGAGAGTGCTGGCTCCACCACGGAGATGACTTCTTCCTTCATTTCCGCGCCGCCGCGCAGGTGGTGGTCGGTGTGAACTTGGATAAACATGGTGATCCAATTTCCGCCGGGCTCGACCGGTGTAAAGGGACGATGACGATATGCTGTTAGAAAATCAGCCTGCGCAATCTGCATATGATCCGCGCAAAGAGCATGGCGGTGAAGTTATCATCCGGCGTCCTGCCCAGCCTCGCAGCGGCAAGCGGTAAAGGAACGGGATCTGCGGGAAGCCCAAGCGCCGGATCCAACGGGGATTCGCCTGCTCTGAAATCCAAATCCAAGAACCAAGTCATTCATGAGACCGCTTCCATCAATCCTCGTCGTTGCCGATCGCGGCAAGGTGCTCGCTTATCTCACCGGTGAGGACGACGTGCCACGGCTTCATGCCACCACCACCTTCAAAGAGGGGACGGAGAAGATCTCGGATCTCGTCACGGATCAGGCGGGAGCCTTTCCCACTCCGGGTGGTCACGGCACCAGCTCCGCAGAACGGCTGCCCTTGAAGGAAGAACTGGAAGCGCGCTGCATCCGGCAGATCGCCAGCATGATCGAAGAATGGCTGGCGATGCCCGGCGTGACGAGTTGGGGCCTGTGCGCACCGTCTCAGATCCATGGCGCGATTTTGGAACAGGTGTCCCGTGACACCCTCGAAAGGCTCTCTTCCAAGGTAAAGAAGGACCTCGTGAATGCCTCGCCAGCAGAAGTTCGCGAGGCCTTCGGCGCGCCCGCCACCGTTTCCAGCCACTCCTAGAAGCCATCGCGAGGCAGCATCAATATCCAACCCGCAACCCGATCATGAAAACCACACGTCAGACTCTTATGTTCACGGCCTTCGCTCCTGCCGTGGCCGCTACTCTTGCCCTCAGCTCCGCAGCGATGGCGCAGGAGGATCACCAGCAACCGGTGCCGGATTCTTCAAGCGCGGCGAAGAAGCTCGAACGCGAAGGTGCAATCGTGGAAGCCCCGGTCGGCCCCGACGGATCTACCAAGAAATCAAACGTGACCGAGGCCTCCAAGCCGGACGCGCAGATGCAGGCAGTGCTCGACGAGCTTGATGCACTGGGCGGCAAGCCCGTCACGCAATTGAAGCCGGAAGATGCACGCGATCAGCCAACGCCCGCGGATGCCGTGAAGAAGGTGATGGACAAGCTCGACAAGAAGGGACCGCAAGAGGTCTTCAAAGTCGAGGACATCGACATCAAGCTGTCAGGGCACGATCTCAAGGGCCGTGTCTATCAGCCGGAGGGTCCGGGTCCTTTTCCCGTGATCCTCTACATCCACGGCGGCGGTTGGGTGCTCGCGGACCTCGATACCTATGACTCCACGCCACGTGCGCTGAGCAATGCGACGCAGGCGCTGGTGATCTCCACCGACTACCGCCATGCGCCGGAGCACAAGTTCCCGGCCGCGCACGAGGACGTCTATGGAGCCTACCAGTGGGTGCTGGCGAATGCGGGCCAATGGGGCGGCGACACGAAGCGCACGGCCGTGGTAGGCGAGAGCGCCGGCGGGAACATGGCAGTGTCGCTTGCCATGATGGCACAGGCTCAGGGAGCCCAAATGCCCGTGCACCAGGTGCTGGTCTATCCGGTTGCCACCACGTCGATGTCCAGCGACTCCTACCGCCAGTACCCGGGCGCGAAACCGCTGAATGCTCCGATGATGAAGTGGTTCTTCGAGCAGACGCTCGCGAACAAGGAGGACTGGGACAATCACCAGATCAACCTCCTCTCCGCAAAGACGCTGAAGGGCTTGCCATCGACCACCATCATCACCGCGGAGATCGACCCGCTACGCTCCGACGGCGAGGCCCTCGCGAAGAAGCTGGAGCAAGACGGAGTGTCCGTTGCCCACCGGAACTACGACGGGGTGACCCACGAATTCTTCGGCATGGGTGCCGTCGTGGACAAGGCGAATGCCGCCGTGAGCTTCGCCGCGGAGAACCTGAAGCAAGCTTTTGCCGGGAAGCCGGCGGACAAGGAAGAAGTGGGGGCTACTTCCGATACAAAGCCCGCCGAGTAAATTCCCCGGAAGGTCGTCCCGGGGCTGCCGAGAGGTGGCCTCGGGATTTTTTTGTGCTGTGGCCGAGGTTAGGGGAGGGGATGGACGACTTCGTTCCTCGGTCGGCACCGATGGCCGGACCGTTGGGAGGATGCCTCCTTCGATAAAACAAAGGCCCGCCGGTGATGCCGGCGGGCCTTCTTGATGGGGCGGGTTTTACTGTGAGTCCGGGCCGATCAATCGGCGAGATTCACGGAGACGCGGAGGAAGCGTTTTGGGAAGTTGCCCTTGGGATAGAGGTCTTCCACGACGACGGTTTCCATGCCGTCCGCGTCCGGGGCGGACACGGATTTCTCCACGGTCTGCTCGGGATGCCAGTCGGCGAGATCGCCGGTGGCTGCGGCCTGGTAGATCACTCCGGTGACATTGTGGCGGCGCTTGTAGGTGATGCTGAGATATGGGCCGTTGATGTTTGCCTTCGGCATCAGGTGGGCGTCGGAGGCATTCGGGTCGAAGCCGAGCGCATACTCCAGCAGGTTGCTCATGCCATCGTGGTCCGGGTCGGCATCAGGTCCCGCGATGAGGGGATCCGAGGCATTCGCGCCGAAGGCCTGCTCCCGCCACGCCGCGTATTCGAGACCGGGGCCGAAAGTGGTGGTCACGCGGGTGGAGTTCAGCGCCATGCTCTCCTCGTAGGCGGGTGCCTCGCCGTAGGAACGGACGCGCACGCGGTAGCTCGTCATGTTATCCAGCACGTAGACCGGGAGATCCTCGGCAAAGGGATTTGTCACCAGGATGCCCTCATCATGATCGTTTTTGCCGTCCTCTCCGTAGAAGTTCCCTGGGAGGAAAGCAGCATTCGCATCGACGATCTCAACGATGTAGCCTTCGGCGAAGGCTCCGGTGAGCGGAGCACTCCAGTTCACTGTGAAGCCTTCCTCGGTAATGTCGGTGGCGGTGAGGGTGGCGGGGGCTTCCGGCGCGGTGGTGCTCACCACGCTGGCGAAGCGGTCCAGCTTGATGGTGCTGGTGCTGCCCTTTTCATCCATGACGGTGAATGCAGAGAAGACCGACGAATCCGCCGCAAGCGATGCGGCGGCGATGGTCATCGGCGTGCTCTCGATGAGGCGGGAGACGAAGCCCGCACCATCCACGCCCATGTCGTCCACGGTGTAGCTCACGGCAAACTGGCTGGCACCGGAACGCACGGCGAGCAAGGTGATGCGGAACCAGTTTCCGGCCTGCGCGACGTTGTTCAGGGAGAGCTTCTCGCCCTTGTTTTCCGTGGAACCGTTCCAGGAGAAGACCTCCGCCTCCACCTTGCGGCGCTTGTCGGAGCTGGTGGTGTCTTCCTCGATGCTGAACTTCACCCCGAGCGAGGGGTGGGTCTTGTTCATCGTGTCCTTCGGGTTGTTCGCATTCGGCGTGGCATTGCCGAGGAAGCCGAGGCGGATCTCGCCCTTGTCCTTGCCGCTGGTCACATTGAGCACCTCGGCGGCATTGAAGTCGATGGAGGTCATCAGATACGACGCCGAGGCCGCATCGAAGGCCGTGGGCCGAACGGCGAAGGCCACGCGGTCATTGCTGGTGCTGCCGACGAAGGCGAGGCCGCCGCTGGAAGACGTGCCACCGGCAGGCGCGTGGGTCAGCGTGGCATTCGACGTGGTGATCGCGATGGCATTCAGGTCCGCGGGATCATCGAAGTCGATGACCGGATCCGGATCGACGACGATGACGGTGAAGGTGCGCTGGTAGGTCGCGTTGTTGGAAGCGCCGTCGCTGACGGTCACGGTGATGACGGCGTTGCCCACGACGCCCGGAACCGGGGTGAAGGCGAGGCTGCCGGTGGTGGCCGGAGACGTGTAGCTTGCGACGGGATTCGGGATGAGCCCGGGATTTGACGAGGTGGCGGTGACGCTGAGCGTCTGGCCTTCCTCACCACCGCTGGTGATGCCCGAGAGCGCGACGGTCTGCTGGGCGCCATTGATGGCGATGGGTGCGGGATTCGCGATCGCGGCGAGCGTCGGCCTAGCATTCATGCCGGCGGCCAGGGTGGTCACGGCGATCTCGCCGGAGGCATCGCTGGACCCATTCGGATTCGTGCCAATGACGCGGTAGCGGTAGCCGGTGCCCGCGGCGAGACCGGAGATGCGCAGCGTGCGTGCGGTGCTTTCCGTGAGAATGATGCCTGCGGCCTGCCCCGTGGATCCGGTGGCCGAGATGAAATTGCCTGCAGTGAAGGAAGCACCGTCCGGCACGACCTCGACAATCCATCCGGCGGGATAGACTTCACCGGCAGGTTGCCAGTTTGCCTGGAAGCTGGAGGCGGTCACCTGCGTGGCCGCGGCGGCCTGCGGCGCGGACGGCGGGTCGGTCTGCGCGACGGAGCGGTGGTCATCCAGCCGCAGGTAGGTGAGCTGCTTGTCCAGCTTGCCCGCGTAAGCGGCGTAGAGGTCGGCGGCGGAGCCCATCGCGGCATTCGTGAAGGAGAACGGCCCGGACTCCATGATCACGACCGGCGTGGACGTGCCGTGTTCGCCGAGGTCTTCCAGTTGGTAGGAGGCGAGGAAGGTGGAGCCGCCTGCGGGGACGAGTGTGAGGGACACGCGCAGCCAGTTGTTCATCGAGGCGCTGTTGAGCAGCGTGAGCTTGCCCGCCTTCGTCTCGTCGCCGCTGCCGTCGGCATTGCCGATCTCGGCTTCGATCTTGCGGGATTTGGAGGCGTCACTGGGCTTGTGCTCGGCCTTGATGACCACGCTGATGGCCTGGTTCGACTTGTGGAGAAACTCGTGGGGCTTGCTGGCATTCAGCGTGAGCGTGGGGATGAAGCCCACGCGGAGCTCGAGCTTCGCCTCATCCGAGGTGGCGTCATCCACCTGCGAGGGATTGAAGAGGATGGACGTGCGCAGCAGCGAGGACCCGGCGAGCGGGTGGCCCTGCTTTCGCCAGCCCACGAAGCCATGGTCGCCGGAGGTGGAACTGCTGGAAACGACGATGCCGCCGGAGGCGGGATCTCCCGCACCGGCACCTGCCTGCCACGTGTGGACGAGGTTTGCATTCGTGGTGACGGCGAGGTCGTCGAGATCCGCCGCGCTTTCAAAGCCGAGCACCGCGGGAGGATTCCGCAGCGTGACGGTGAAGGTGCGGGTGGTGGTGTGGTCGGCGGCCTGGCCGTCATTCGCGGTGACGGTGATGGTGGCCGTGCCCTCGGTGTCTCCCATTGTGAGCGTGAGGGACCCGGTGTCCGCGGGCGAGGTGTGGCTCACGCTGGCCGTCGCGATCGCGGGATTGCTGGAGGTGGCCGAGACGGTGACGGTCTGGTCGGTCTCGCCACCTGCGGAAATGCCGGTGAGCGGGATGACCACCGTGCTTTGCGAAAGGGAGAAGGGTCCCACGTTTCCGATCGCATCCAGCGTCGGAGGGGAATTCTGGGTGAGCGAGAGCGTCTGGACGTTCGTGACGGCGGAGGGATCGCTCTGGCCCACCACGTTCACGGAGCGGACGCGATAGACGTAGGCGGTCTGTGGCGAGAGGCCGGTGATGGCTTGGGAAAGACCGCTGACCGGGATGCCTGCTGCCTGGCCGGGGGTGCCGTCCGCGGCGAGGAAGGAGCCCGGCGCGAAGTTGTTCGCGGCGGTGGTCACTTCCAGCACGTAGGAGGCGGGATAGACGCCGGCGGCGGGTGCCTGCCATCCTGCGGTGAAGCCCTGTGCGGCGACGGCGGTGGCAGCCGCGGCGACGGGTGACTGTGGCGCCACGGCGGAGAACACCGTCTCGTGATCGTCGAAGAACACCGAGGTCGTCTTCGACTTCTCCGTCTTCACCGCGAAGCCCTCGTAAACGCTGGCGGCGGTGGCGAGCGGCGCATTCGCCAGAGTGACCGGCGTGGAGCTCAGGATGGCGACAGGAGCGGCGGTGCCGTCCGCGCCGAGGCTCTCGAGCGTGTAGCTCACGGAAAAATCATTTCCGCCGGAGCGGACCATCTTCAAGGTCAGGCGGAGCCAGTCATCGAAGTGGGCGCTGTTGTTCACCGCCAGCTTCATCGAGTTCGCCTCGGAGGTGACGCGGTTCGTGATCTCGCACTCGATCTGCCTCGTCTTGCTGTCGGAGGGCTTGTGCTCGGCCTTCAGCGTCAGGCTGATCGAGTCGTTGTTCTTGTGGAAGTATTCCCACGGCTTGGAGGCATTCGTCGTGTCGGTGGCGGCGAAGCCCATGCGCACCTCGGCCTTGTCCGAAGTGGAACTGTCGATCTCGCGCGGGCTGAGCAGGATGGACGAGGTCCACACACCGTCCGCCTGGGCCACGGGGACCAGCTTGCGGGCCACCGCGCCGCGGTCGTTGCCGCCGGAGTTGCCTTGGTAGCGAAGGCCGCCGGTGACGGGATTGCCGGCACCGATGCCGTTCTCGCGGGTGAGCGCACCATTGAGGTTCGTGACCGTGTAGGCCGCGAGGTCCGGCTCGGATTCGAAGGGCACCGTGGCGGCGTGGGAGGCCGCGAGGGTGCTGAGGGCTAGGATCAGTCGTTTCATTTCAGTGGCCGGCGGTGTCGGTCAGGACAGTGCGGAATCGCGCCGCGCCGGAGGCGTCGCGTTCTTTCAAAATCAGGATACGGGCCCAGCGGCGGGCGACCACCTCGTCATCGGGATCGCAATGGCCGCGACCGGAATTCGCCACGCCCTCGCGCTTCTTGCCGCGGTCGCGGACGGACTCGACGACGACGTAGGCGGAGAAGGCATTCGCCGAGACGCCCGCCTGATTCACCAGCAGGGCCATGGGTGCCTGGTAAAAAATGCCGGACGAATGGTGGCCTCCGGGGAAGGACGCGCCGTCCATGGACTCGCCGAGTTCCTTATCCCCCGCCATGTCGCCCGCCGACGAGGCGGCACCCAGGCCGGGATTGAGCGCCGTCTTGAAACGCAGCCACCCGCTCTCGTGACTCTCCTGGTGATAGTCGATCGCGAGATCGCTGCGGAAGTGGCGCACGGGCAGGAGGCTGAAGCGCGTGGCGAAGTGGGCGGGCATGTGAAAGCCGGCACCGCCATTGATGAGATCGAGATTCTGGTCCGCAGCGTGGCGGCCTTTCAGCGTTCCCTTGCCGTCGTTCTTGTCGTCCTTCCGTCCATCCACGCCGTAGGCGAGCAGGCGGCCCTGGCCGGGGAGATCCGAGCCGAAGTCGATCCACGGGTCACCACCTGCGCCATCTCCTGGACGCCACGTGAAGAAACCGGGACCGAAGAAATCGAAAGCCGCATTTCCCACGCCCCAACGCAGGCTTTCGCCACTGCGCGAGAAGTCCCCGCCCACCACGCCGAGCCACATGTCCCACGGGCGGCGGAGTTGCGGGAAGGGGCTGAGATTCCGGTCGAGCAGGCTGCCGGGAGACTTCTCGGCGAGATTCTTCGCCTCCTTGCCGCGATAGGATTCAGAGCCGGTTTCTCGCGGGAGGAAACCCTGCGCCGCGGGCAGCCACACGGCATGCAGCGGGTCCTTGCCCACGTCCGAAGAGTCCTTCAGCTCCTGGGTGGTTTCGCCTCCTTCGCGCAGTGCGAGGTATTCGTCATGGGCGACGGAGGTATTCACGTTCCACGCCGGGCCGGAAGACGGCATCCGCAGGAGGTCCAGCAGCATCCGCATCGGCGGGCCATTCAGCGGGCTGTTGAGCTGGTTCGGCGTGCGGCCTTCGTCCGGGCCGATCTGGATGGGCGTGAGCGGGAAGCCGGAGTGGCAGAAGCCGATCTCGCCGGGCGAGGTGAAGTAGCGCTTCGCCGGGGCGGAGCAGTGGAAGCCGCGCGCGCCCTTCTTGCCATCGGGCAGTTTCGTGAACTTGTCCTCGTCCACGGGGGAAGCAGCCACCTCGAGGTCGGTGTTCTTCACTGCGGTGGCGGCGTCGATCTTCACGGTGGTGGGCAGCGCAGGCAGGCCGAGTCGGCCCGGTGCGGCCTCGCCCTCCACGGAGGGGATGCGGTAGATGGCGGTGAGAGAGTCGGCGCGCTTGCCACCGCCGGGCTCGCCCTCCGTGCCCGGCACGATCAACTCGTGGGTGAGGCATTCGCCCGAGTAGTCCGCAAGGCGCGTGGCAGTGGAGTCCGCCACCGGCCACGAGGCATTCGCCGCGGAGAGGCGACCCCCGCTCTCGCGCTGCACGGTGACGCTGGCCGAGCCGCCCGCCATGGCACTGACCTCCCAGCGGGTGTCCGCGAGATGATCGATCTTTGGCAAGGTCTGGCCGACATACACCACGGGCTGCGGCTTGATGACCGGCTGCCTGCGCCAGAAGTGACCCTGCGCGCCGTAGAAGTGCCCGCGGCCGAAGAGACCGGGCAGCATGGGATTCCCGGTGCGATGGCCGAGGGTGGGATCCAGGCAGACGACGCGCTCCATCACGGAGGTCTTCGGCGTGAGGTCGAGCCACGTGGCAACGCGGGACTTCATCGCGGTATCGGTGGCATTTGCATCCGTCCACCCGCTGACGCCGAGGCTCTCGGGGATGAGGGCGTCGAGCGTCTTCATGCAAAACCAGCCGACCGAGCGGCCGCCGCCATCGCGATAGGCGGCGAGCGACGAGTCGTCGTCCGCGCTACCGGCATTCGTCCCGGCCTGGGACATGCGCCACCAGTCGATGGAGCCTGCGGCCCCGGGGTGCTTCACGGGCACCTGGTGCCAGACCTGGCCACCCCGGCGAATCTTCCAGCCGCGGATGCGCAGGCAGCTCGCGAACTTGTCGTCATTCAGCGCCGCCACCGGGAAGACGCCGAGGCGGATGTTCACGGTGTGGCCCAGCGGCTGGAGTTCCTTCGCGTCCTTGCCGGGCAGCGAGTTCGCGGTGAAGTGGCCGTGCAGGGGTGCCTTGAAGGTCTTCTCGACGGTCGCGCCCGCGGGCAGCGTGCCCCAGGTGATGTCGAACTCGATCTCGCCGGTGAAAGGCTCGGTCTCGAAAGGGTCCGGATTCACCAGGCCGATGCAGAGATCGACCACGGCGTGGGTGGCGTAGTGGTGCAGTCGCTTCTGCTTGTAGGTGTAACCGTAGGAGCCGGTGCCGGTCGTTTGGAGGAGCTTCGTGCGATCCTCGCGATCTTCCTTTGGCAGCAGCCAGTAGGCGCTGCGGGCGCGGGTGCTAACCTCCGCGACGTAGGGCATGGAGCGCGCGCCGACGATGCCAGCGGCGGTGTCGATGAGCGGCGGCACGCTGTCCGGCTGGGCGGCCTCCGCGACATTCACCAGCATCTGGAGGGCGGCGGACTGGCCGCTGGGGGCGAAGGGCGCGAGCGAATCGAAGAAGGACTTCGCCTTGGCGCCCGGCTGGTAGGCCCGCTGGTAGGCACCATCGCCGAGGCGGCTCCACAGCTCGCTGCCGGTGATGGCCGCGAGGGAGACGGTGGTACCGCGATTGCCCGTGGCCTGCTTCTGGAACTCCTGCAGGTCGATGCGCGGGCGGCCGAGCGGATCGAGCTGTTCTTCCTCGCCCTGGAAAGTGAGTGCGGTGCCGACCTGGCGGGCGAGCTTCACGCGCTCGGCGTCATTCCCCACGGCAGCACGCAGATCGGAGAACCACGGATGGGCAGGCCTCGCGCGCGATCCGGCATTCGCGAGCTGGTCCGCGAGATCCTTCCCCGCGGTCATCCCCTCCGCGCGGGAGCGTCGCGGGCTCTCGAAGAACGCCCAATCTACCAGATCCGTAGTACTTGCCGGGGCATCCGGGCCGAGCCATGCCTCGCGGGCATCTCGAGCATGGAGCGCGGAGAGGCCGGGACCGGGGCGTCCGCCGCGCGTGGCGGGCTGGCCCTCGATATCCTTCCCCGGGACGACCTGCTCGAGCTTCGCCAGCAGGCCGCGGGCGGAATTGTGGCCGTCCTGATCGTAGGGCGAGCGGCCACCATCCACCGCACCGGACTCACCGACGAGGCGTCCGTAGGCTGCCTCGCCGCGGATGGAGCGCAGCGGCAGATCGGCCCTCAGCTTGGTATTCTCCAGATCCACCCAGTAGGCATAGCGCCCGATCATCGGGTTCTTCGCCGACGGCGGCTGCGAGGGGTCCTTCAGCACGGGGATCCACTGCACCCAGATGGGGCGCTCGGCGGAGGTCGAGCCCGGGGCGATCTCCTTCCCTTGGCCCGCGAGCGACGTGCGCACGGTGGCACCGCTGGCCTCGGGCACGCCGGTGATCCACGTGGTGCCGGGCTGCCAGGGATTGTCGGCGGTATTGATGTTGAAGGCCGCGTAGGGATTGTAGTCCGGGTTCTCCTTCGCGGGCGCACCGCCATCCACGGAGAGGTGCTTCAGCCGTGGCGCGAAGTCCTTCCACGAGAACATCGGGATCCAGCGCGGGTTCGCGGGCTTGCCGCCGTATTCCGCGGCGAAGGGCTTGGCGAAGAAGGCGTCGTTCTCGAATGCCGCCTCGCCCGTCTCGCCGCCCCGGTTCAGCGGCTCGTCGTAGCGCTTCACCTCCAGCAGGCCG
This sequence comes from Luteolibacter flavescens, assembly GCF_025950085.1. Taxonomy (NCBI): domain Bacteria; kingdom Pseudomonadati; phylum Verrucomicrobiota; class Verrucomicrobiia; order Verrucomicrobiales; family Verrucomicrobiaceae; genus Neoluteolibacter; species Neoluteolibacter flavescens. The sequence continues at coordinate 64,304 of NZ_JAPDDS010000008.1, read as the reverse complement.
GGCATGGCAGCCACGCTCCCTTCACCGGCTCCGACGGAGAATCCCTCGTCGAGCTTCGCCAGGATCTCGCCCTTCGCGGATGCCAGCAGGTCATCCGCCGTCACCTCCGCGTGGTCGAAGTCCGCACGCAACCTCGCCTCGTGACCGGTGGTGAGAAAATACAGGCACAGGACGGACATGAAGCCACCGAGCAGCACGACCCATAGCAGGGCGGCGCCGGGCGCATCGCGGCGGACAACGCGCTTCATCGCTCCGCCGGACCGCCTCCCACCGGCATGAGGAAACGGAAATCGGAGGTCTCGCCGCGGGACTTCTCCAGACGATCGCGCCGACCCTCCTCACGCAACCGCGAGGTGGCCAACTCCAGGTGCAACAGCGCGGGTGCCTCCGCGCGGCTCCATGACTGCGGCGCATCCTCGCGATCCTGCGCGGCACGCTTGAGCCAATGTGACGAGATGGAAGAGAAGCCGGTGCCGACGACATTCGATGTGGTCTCGCGGCCCTCCCGCAGCGAGCGGACCAGCGTTCCCTTCTCCTGCTTCCAGCGGTAGCGCACGTCCTTCCACCCGCCCTCGCGGGATGGCAGGCGCAGGTCGAGCGACCAGGCATCCGCGGAGGAAGAGCACTCCAGCGCGCCCTCCGAGGTGGCAGGCAGCGCGGCCAGATCCGCAGCCAGCAGGCGTCGGATGGACTCAGACTTCTCCGCGGCGGCGAGCTTTCCTGCGGAGTCCTTGACCGTGTCCGAGGTGCGCGTGACGAGCCCGCCGATGCAGATCAGCAGCCCGGAAAGCAGCGAAAGATTCACGACCATCTCGAGGATCGTGAAGCCGGAGAATGAATGATGCCGCCTTTTCACGATCCCTTCACGCGCTGCACGACCGCCTCGTCCAGGAGCTTGCCTGAGCGCGCGGCGGTGATGCGGATTTTCACTGCCTCGAAGCGCTCGCTCTGAAATCCCGGGGCAGCCATGCCCTCCAGTTCGACCTTCACCCAGGGGATCATGTCCTCGCCCGCGATGAGGCGGCACTTGCGGTCGAAGTCCACGCTCGCCCTCCACTCGCGGCCACCCTGCGACTCCTCCGGCCACGAGCGATCCTGGAGCCGCAGCCGCAGCTCATCGCGCAGGCCGGCGGTCTCTCGCAATCCGCGCGCCCGGCCCGCCTCCACGGTGCCCACCGTCAGCAGGCCCAGGATGGGCAGCACCATCACGGCCATGAGCCCGATGGCCATGGAGGTATCGATGAGCGTGAAGCCGCGCGCATGGCGGAGACGGCGGCGGCGAGTGCGAGGGTGATGTTTCATTCCTGCCATACCTCCCCGTCGGAGGTTCTTATCTTCACGATCCAGTGGGAATCCTTCCCCTGGTCGCCGAAGTGGAACTCCAATTCCTCCTCGTCCTCACGGCAGGCCAGGCCGCCGTCCGGCATGAAATCAATGGCGGGCAACTCGACGCGGTCCGCCCGGCTTTCCCCGCTGCGCTCCGACCAGTGCGGCACCTCTTGGCCGCCGAAGACATCCCCAGCGCTGACGCGGCCAGTGCCGGACAGCGTGACGCTCTCGTCCCCGGGCAGCACCGCGGTGACGATGCCGCGCAGGTCTCGGAAGGGGCTGAGGGCAAAGTCCTCCGGGTAGATGGAATACGCGTCCGCCTGCGAGCCGCGGCCATCATCCACCTCGGACCAGGTGGTCTCCGGCCTGCATTGATATTTCCCCGTGACGGCCTCGAAGCCCTGCTCCGTGTAGGCGCGCACGAAGTCTCCGCCGAGATCCACCTTCTGCCAGCGGGTCCAGGTGCGGCGATTCGGCGCGGCGGTCCATCCGCCCGTGGTGGAGGAAAAGCGCGGCGTGCGGGCGACGGGAAGCGCGGGCACGATGTCATCCTCGGGCGCGAGCAGCGACTGCACCGGTAGGTGACGGCCGGGCACGCGGAAGACAAGCAGGCGGCATCCCGTCTCCGGGGCATCATCCCCGTCTCCGACACCCGCTCTTTCCAGCGCATCCCCGCTGCCGGGCAGGAGGAAGGCGAGGCGCACCGGTGCCATTTCCCGCCGGGCAAGCGCACTTGCCTCCCGCACCATGGACTGGAACTCCAGCGCGGCCTCCCGCGCCTGATGCCTGCCCGACAGCCAGTGCATCGCACCCGCCATGGCGGAGGCGACGAAGCCCATGACCGTCACCACGACGAGCAACTCGACCAGTGACCAACCGGCCGCGCGGGAGAGGCGAGGGGACTTCATGAAAAGAGGCGGGAAGCGAATTTAACCGGAAGCTCAGGCGAGCGCAGGCTCGGCAACGGCCACCGGAGCGGCCTGGGTGGCAGCCACGGGAGAGGCGGCGGAGAGAGGTCGCGCGCCCGCACGCTCCATTGCCTGGCCGATCTGCCGGGCCTGCGCGGCATCCAGCGTGGGGTCGATGGTGTATTCCAGACGCTTGGCCTTCCCCTTCGGCGCCTTCTTCAGCGCGGCAAGTACGATATCCACCGTAGCACGACAGTCGTCGACCGCTCCGGCGGTGAAAACGATCCAGCGCTCCTGCTCCAGATTCAGCGTGCCAAAGCGCGCCGCCTCGCAGCGGAAGCAGCGCAGGCCATGAGCCTCCGCGCACGCCGCGCTGGCATCCAGCACCGGACGCCCGCCCAGCCCGACGAAGGTGATGGAAGAACCCGCCGAAGAAGGATCGTCACCGGCCACGTTCGTCGCCTTCTTGACCGCCTTTTTGTGCATCAGCCAGCCGGAGAAGACGAGGAAGGCAAGACCTAGGCCCTGACCATCGATCCAGATCCAGCGGATGTCGGCGGGAAGGAATTTCCCGTAGTGAATGTTCTTCAGGATCTCGCCGAGTTCCCCGCCGCCCTTGTGCGCGATGAAGGGGCAGGACAGGGCGATGAGTCCCAGCGTGATCGCCAGCGCCATGCCGATATTGGCATGCCAGCGGCGGTTCTTCGCTTTCCAGTTTTCAGCCACGGTAGGAAGAGGGGGCGGTCAGTGGTCGTGCTTCTCGCCGTCGTGATGGTCGTGCCCGTGCTCGTCCTTCTTCTCCTCCTTGTCCTTTTCAGGAGGCATCGAGACGCCTTCGGGCAGCAGGGCCGGTGCCTCGTTCCAGTCGCCCGAGGCGCTGCGGGTCAGGAGGCCCTTCTTTCCTACTACGAGCACCGTACCATCGGCTCCCACGGAGACCGAATGGAAGTCGCCTTCCTTCACGGTGGTCCAGGCACCTTCCTTGAGCTGATAGAGTCCGCGCTTGCCGGAGACCCACACGGAGCCATCGGCAGCAGCGGCCATCGACTTCGCCTCGTCCACCGGGAAGTCCTTAACGATGGACCACTCGCCATCCTTACTGCGGACCGCGAGGCCACCTTTGCCGCCGGCGTAGAGCGTGCCATCCGCCAGAAGGGCGGCGGACTTCATCTCGCGCGACTCGCGGCCGTGCTCGCGGTCCTTCTTTTCCTTCTCGTTGCGGGTCTCGTTCATCACCGCCTTCACGTCCACCTTGCCATCCTGGGCTAAGGCCTTCGCGCCATTGAGGAGAAATGGACCGGCAGCCACAGCACCGAAGCCGATGGCAATGAGAAAACCGGAACGGGGACCCCACCAGGAGGGGCGCTTGGTATCAGAACTCATAAAAAGGAACAGGCGCTGTTGATTTTGCGTCTCAATAGCTGTGCCGCGATACGTGGGTCAAGGCGAACATCCTACGGAAAAGTGACGTAAATGTGCTTTGGGCGAGTCATTTCCCGACGGAAACTGCCACTGCCAGAGGTTTCCCATCCGCCACTGCCAAGCCCCCCAAAGTCTTTGGCTGACCTTGATTGATTGGGTCTGGCAGCGCTTTCCCCACCATCAGCGGAGCATCCCCGCGATATGAAGCCTCCGCGGGTCGCCACCGCGGAGGCTCCTTTCGGCACACCGGGCGATCCTCCCAGACCCAGCCCTGCATGTGCGTGGACGTTGGTAGGAGCGTCACCACCGCGGGGATATTTCTCAAACGGGAACAGGAGAATTCCGAAGGAAGCGTTCGGAAAAAGCTCACGGGAGCGCTCCATGAAGAACCGGACCAGACCTTGGTCCTACACGATCATGGTGCGCACCGGCATGACTTCTTCTTCAGGGTGCATCATGATGGTTGGCCGGCCGTGGAGGGTGCGATCTTCAGAGTGAAGTCGAATTCCGCGCCGCCATCCTCGGGGCTGCGGGCTTGGAGCGGGGTACCGAGCGCGTCGCAGATCTCGCGGCAGAGCTTTAGCCCCATGCCCCCGGTGGCGGTGATCGACTCGTCCTGGCCGCTGGAGAGGCGGGCGGCGATGGCCGGGGCTAGGGCAGGGCCGTCATTGCCGTCGATGAAGCGCAGCCGATCTCCTTCGGCGACGGTGCGGATGGTCACAATGCAGTTGGCGGATTTCAGCGCGTTTGCGAGCAGGTTCCTCACGAGGATTTGGGCAAGCACGAGGTCGGTCTCCATGAGCAGTTCGCTACCCACTTCCAACCGCAGCTCCACGCCGCCGTGTTCGGCATCGATAGTAATCCGGACTTTGTCCTCGCTTCGCTCAATGGCGGCAGTGTCTCGGCCAGCGGCCTGCTCCAGGCGCAGGATGATATCATCACACGTCCGCCGGGTTCGGCCGATCAGTCCTTCCCGATCCGCCTGGCTAGACTCCATGCGAATGACGTCCGCCCGGAGGGCCAGGAAGTCGTGCTCGATGGCATCGATACCACCAGCTCGCAGGGCGTGCCGCTTTCGCTCGTGGGAGAGGAAATTCACTACACTCCCGGGGCCGCGGTGACCGGAACGGACAGGTTCACCTACCCGCCCCGGAATTCCGCCGGAGTCAGCTCCACGGCGACCGTGACACTGCTGCCCCGACCAGTATGTCCCGGCTCTCACCATCGCCCCGGATGGCAAGGTCATGCTGGGCTACCAGGGCATCCCGCTGCGAAGCTACACCATCGAACGCTCCACCGATCTGAATGGGTGGACCGCCATCGGCACCCGCTCCAGCGATGCCGTCGGCTGGCTCGACTTCACCGACGCCGCCCCGACCATGTCCCGCGCATTCTACAGGATCGTCTCGCACTAAGGGGAGGCATCATCTGCCCGCCCTTTCTCCGGGGCGACCCCTCAGCCACGGTCTCCAGAAATGCCCGGATCACCGACGGAAAGACCGGAGGCCGACGAATGCCGCCAATGCATCACAACGGAGACCCGACTACGGGCCTCGCCTTGGGCGGAGTCTCCTGAAAATCAGAAGAGATACGAGGACTGGGACTCGAACCCAGGATTCGTTACCGAGCGTCCAATGGTGTTCATCGTGATCAATGGCGATTGCAAACCTCTGAAATTGAGCAATTCGGGACTATATTGACTTGCTCGGACGCGGCTGAATGTTAGCACCCTGTTAGCATGATTGGCGTGAGTTTGTTCCGGCGGCCCAACCGAAAAACGGGCGCATCCCTCCCTGGTTACTACTGCTCATTCCGCATCACGGGTGCTGATGGGAGGCAGCGCCAGATCAATCGTCAGACTGGCAAGACGACGAAGCGGGAGGCCGAGGCTTTCGCCGTCGCTTTACGGGAGAGCATCTTAAAAGAAGCCGGGGCCGGCGAAGAGAAGAGCGCCCTCATCTACGCTGCCTTGCAAGAGGCCGCCGACCTGGCTGCGCGCCACGAGCTTACTGCGGACCTAGCTCGCGAGTTCCTGGCCAAGTTCACCGAGATTGAGTCCGGCAAGGCCATCCGAGGCTACACAATCACCCAATGGCTGGACTTCTGGCTCGATAATAAAAAGGTCGCCGGTAAGCCTGCGACCCTGGCCCGCTACAAGAATGCGGTGGCACGCTTCAAGTCGCACCTCGGCGACCGGGCTGCCGATCGATTGGAAATCCTTGCTGGCGCGGACGTGCAGAAGTTTCGCGACAAGCTCCGGGCGGAGGGTAGAAGCGCCAAGACGACCAATGGCTATTTGAAAGACATCCGTTCGTGCCTCACCTCCGCGGTGAAGGAGGGCCTACTCCCACGTAATCCTGCGAGCAACGTCGCTACCCTATCCGAGGAAGATAGCATCCAGCGCGAGCCGTTCACGCCTGACGAGGTCGGCAAACTCCTCAGTTCGGCATGTTCGGCTGATTGGCGAGGTGTCATCCTCATGGGAGTGTATGGAGGCCTTCGGCTGGGTGATGCTGCTTCGCTGAAAGCGGGCAATATTGATCTGGTGAAGAACTGCCTCTCTTACATGCCACAGAAGACATCCCGGAAGAGAAAGATCCTCACGATACCGCTGCACCCATCGCTGGAAGATTTCCTATTGAAACACCCGCTGTCAGATGATCCGGCCGCGTCCCTCTTTCCATCGTTGGCTAAGACGAGCGTGGCGGGCCGGAATGGGCTCTCTCTCCAGTTTGGGGCTCTCATGGAATTTGCCGGCATCTGCCGAAACGTCATTAAACAAGCCAGTGACGGAGCTGGTCGGACTCAATATGCACGCAGTTTCCATTCGCTCCGTCACACCTTCACGAGCTTACTGGCCAATGCGAACGTGTCCCAAGAACTGCGCATGCGCCTGACCGGCCACACGACGAAAGAAATTAATGACATCTACACCCACATCGAATTGGAGTCCTTGAAGAAAGCAATCGACCAGATCCCGAAATTGAGCATTTCGAAATACCCTAAGTGACTCCAGAAATTCCAGAAACGAATTGGACGGATTGCTGGTGTTCTTGTGTAATGTTCAAGTTGTCAAAGAATTGTGTCGATTTTTGAACAATCTGTCCAGGCTGGTTGAGTCCGACTTTCGAAGGCGTGCATGTTCGTTTGGAAGTCGATCTTTTGTGTTTTTTACCCAAATGTTCGAATTCTTTCGTTGTCAACCGGCTGATGGATTAGCCCCGGGAAGGCATTCAATGATGCTGATGAAAGAACATCGCACCTCTAGCTGCTTCGGGGAATTTGGGCGTCGCCTGGCCAAATTCTGTGGTTCATAAAAGGTGAGATTCGGATTAGGATCGGTCTTACCTAAGGCTTGGACTTGATCCCACCCTTGAGTTTTCAATCTCTGGCATGCCGGATGCGAAGGCTCCGGGATGGAAAACACGTCACGCCGCAAGTTCATGAGTTCCGCAGCGCTGCTTTCCGGCGCAGGGCTTGTCACCGCCCAAGATGCTGTGCCGCTCGCGCCGCCAGACAAGCAGCCGGAGAATCTGGAGGTGGAAGGGGCCGCCGGGAAGAAGGCAGGGTGGGCCATCGTGGGGCTTGGCGAGCTCGCACTTGAGGAGATCATGCCAGCATTCGCCGGTTGCAAGCGCTCGAAGCCGGTTGCACTCGTGAGCGGTCACCGCGACAAGGCGCTGAAAGTTGCGAAAGCCCACGGAATCTCCGAAGATGCCATCTACGACTACCAAAACTTCGACCGCATCGCCGACGACAAGCGCATCGACATCGTCTACATCGTGCTGCCCAACAGCATGCACGCGGAATTTACCATCCGTGCGCTGAAAGCCGGCAAGCACGTCCTCTGCGAGAAGCCGATGGCGGTGAGCGTGGAGGAGGGCGAGGCCATGGCAAAGGCCGCGGAAGAAGCGGGGAAGAAACTCGGCGTCGCCTACCGTCTGCACTACGAGCCGATGAACAAGATGGTCATGGAATGGTGTCGGGCAAAGCGTTTCGGTGGCATCCGCGCATTCACCTCCAGCAACTGCCAGGATGTGAAGGCTCCCAATATCCGCCTGAGCGGAAAGCTCGGCGGTGGACCGGTGGGCGACGTGGGCGTGTATTCCATCAATGCCGCCCGTTACGTCTTCAATGAGGAGCCGGTGGAAGTGACGGCCTATGCCTCGCGGCCGGAGGATGATCCGAGATTCCGCGAAGTGCCCGAGAGCGTGAGCTTCATCTTGCGCTACGCCTCCGGGGCGGTGGCCAGTTGCCTTTGTTCTTTCGGAACTGCGGAGAGCCGGAGTTACCATGTCCACTGCGAAAAGGGCACCATCGTCATGGACCCTGCCTTCAGCTATCGCGGGCTGCGGCTGCGCACGATTTCAAAGAGCGGCGAAGAGTCACCGACTGAGTCCACTGAGGTAATGGTGCCACAGGTCGATCACTTCACTGCGGAGATGGACGGCTTCTCCACCGCGGTTCTCGACAATGGCGAGGTAGTAACGCCGGCCGCAATGGGACTCGCCGACATGAAGATCGTGGAGGCGATTGCCAAGTCCATCGAATCCGGAGCACCCGCGAAGGTGGCAAGGTGAAACAACAGCGGCCGCGATATGCACGTCCACGGGGCGGGGGCATCCGACCCTACGATCAGGTGGACCTGCGTCCGTGGTCGATAGCTGCTTCCAATAAGGTCCGCGCGCGCTCGATCTCCGGTTCTCCAGAAGTTGCAAGGGCTAGCGCGCGATTTGCAGCTTTCAGTCGTGCCTCCCGATACTCGACCGGGCCATCGAGATGATCGAGCGCGTCGGCCATCTTGATCAGCCGCGCTTGCCATGGTGCCTGCGCGAGGCGTTCCCAGTAGGCGGCCTTTTCATCCTTTGATGTCTTGCTGAGCCATTCGACCCAGGCAGTCACGTCCGGCCCCATGGTGAGCGCGACCGCTTCCCGGGTGAGCGACGTCTTCTCGAAGACATCGTGAAGATAGGCGGCCGCTAGCACCTCGGGATCATGGCAGCCGAATTCCGAAGACACGAGCATGGCGACCCTTGCTACATGAGCGAAGTAGGGCATATCGGTCCCGGGCGGATTCTGCCCTTCGTGAGCACTAGCTGCCATCGCCGCAGCCCGCTGCCACAGCGAAAAGTCGGATTTGGTAATATCGGAGGAAGCATCCATGGCCATGCAATCAGGATTGTGCGAGAGCAATGAAATCGTCCCGCCAGTCCCGGTCATGGCGGGCGCGATAGTCTCCTGGATGCAGGGGGCCATTCACTTCGATGAAGGCGCTGAAGTCTTCCCGCTCAATGTCGAGCACCCGGCCTGATTCATCGCGGAAAGTATAGACGCCATCTGCACCGGACGGCTGCTTCCACAGCCGCAGTTGCTCGGCGATGGTGAGGTCGTCATTCGTGCGGGGCGCGGCGGGTGTGGCCAGCTTCTGTTGGTCGGAAAGTCCCGTGTCGGTCGTGCTCATGGCAGTGCAATGGATGGTTGGGTTTGAATGGTTCAAAGCAGCTTGTCCGGGGTGAAGGGCAAGTCGCGGACTCGGCGGCCGGTGGCATGGTGGACCGCATTCGCGACGGCGGCGGCTACACCCACGAGACCGATTTCTCCGAGACCTTTCACGCCGAGCGGATTCACCACGTTATCATCTTCGGGAACGAAGATCACCTCGATGTCGCCGATGTCCGCGTGGACGGGAAAGTGATAGTCGGCGAGGCCGGGGTTGATGATCCTGCCGAGCCGGTGGTCGTGGACGGTCTCCTCCTGCAGCGCCATACCGATTCCCCATACGATCCCGCCCAGGATCTGGCTGCGTGCGGTCTTCGGATTGATGATCCTCCCTGCGGCGATTGCGCTGACCACGCGGGTCACGCGAACCATGCGGGTGTCCTCGTCCACTTCCACCTCGGCAAAGACAGCGGAATGTGCCTGGCGGGCATATTTTCGCTGCTTTAGTATCTTCGGAAGAGCGGTGCTTTTCCTTTGGATCTTCGATACGGAGGAGGCTTCCAGCAGGTCGGTGAATGAGATGCGGTGAGCCGGGTCGCCCGCGACGATGACGCAGCCTTCATCGAGCGTCAGGTCATCCTCCCTCGTCCCGTCGAAGGCGGGATGGCTCTCGGCCATTTTCAGCAGCTTCTTGCGGATCTTCCGGCACGCCGCGTCCACGGCCGTGCCTACACTGGCAGCCGTCCATGAGCCTCCCTGTAGCGGGGAGGAGGGCAGGGCGGTGTCTCCGAGTTGGAATTTCACATCCGTGATGTCCAGTCCGAGCGCTTCCGCGGCTATCTGGGACATGATGGTATAGGTTCCGGTGCCGATGTCCGAGGTGGCGCTGCTGACCACAAGCTTGCCGTCGGCTCCCAGCACCGCCTTAGCCGAGGCGGGCATCTGCATCGCCTCCCACACGCCCGTGGCTACTCCCGAGCCCTTCAGCGTTCTGCCCTCCCGCCCGCTGCCGACCACGGCGTCCCGCCTTTCCCAGCCAAAGGCGGCAGCACCCTGGCGATAGCATTCCAGCAGTTGCTTGCTGGAGTAGGGGAGGTCCTTCGTCTGGTCCCTGTCGATGTGGTGACGGATGCGGAACTCGAGCGGGTCGATCTTGAGCGCTGCTGCGAGTTCGTCGATCGCGCACTCGAAAGCGAAGACCCCCTGCGTCGCGCCCGGCGCGCGCATGTCGCACGGGGTGTTGATGTCCAGCTTCGCGAGTTCATACTTCTGACGAACGTTCTCGCAGCGATAGAGCACGCCGGACCAGTTCACGACGTTCTCAATGTAGTCCTCGAAGCGCGAAGTCTCGGAGAAGCACTCGTGAATCACGGACTTCAGCTCGCCGTAGAGGGTTGCGCCGAGTTTCACATTCTGAATCGTTCGCGAGCGTCCGCTGAGGCCGAACATCTGGCGGCGGGTCAAGCTGATCTTTACGTTTCTCTGTAGCTCCAAAGCCGCCAGCACCGCCATGAAGCACTGGAATTGTGGTCGGAGCGCCGAGCCAAAAGCACCGCCGACGAATGGCGACCTCACCTGGAGCGCCTTCTTGGAGAGCGAGAAGACTTTGGTGAGGTAAGCTTGGGTGTTCAGTACCCCCTGGGTCTTATCGTATACCACCAGCACGTCCTTCTCCCACACCGCAGTGCTCGCAAATAGTTCCATCGGATTATGATGTTGGGCCGGCGTGCCGTAGTTTTCCTCAAGCGAGAGTCCTGCTGCTGCGTGGACTTCATCCGGATCGCCACGCGGGTCGGGTGGCAATTCGATACCGCTTCGGCTGGCGGGTGCCTTATAGGCATTGGCCCGCTCTTCGGCCAGATCGGTGGAGCAGGTGTCTGCCTCGCATGTCACACGCACCAGCGAGGCGGCGTAGGCAGCTACCTCGGGAGTCGAAGCCACCACGAGGGCGACCGGCTGTCCTTGGAAGTAAATTTCCCAGTCATGGAGGGGTCGCAGAGGCGAGCCGTCCGGTGCCACCTGATCGCGATAGCTGCGGTCCAGCCACGCAAGGTGCGGTGTATTCTCATGGGTGAAGACTTTGACGACGCCCGGGATGCTCTCCGCCTCCGAAGTGCAGACGGACAGGATCTTGCCACGAGGTATTCCGCTGCACACCACGTGACCGTGCAGGAGATCGGCACCAGTGAATTCCGCAGCATACCGGGCGGTCCCTGTGACCTTCGCTGCTCCGTCGACACGGTTCGCCGGGCGACCGGTATGGGAGTATGAGGATGTGGAACTCATTTCGTCATCAGGTGGCATGCATCGGCCAGGGCGCGGGTAATGGCGGCGCGGGCGAGCGGGATTTTGAAGGCATTGAAAGTTCGGGCTTCAGCCCCGCCGAGCAGTGCAGTGGCAGCCTTGTCGAAGGCCAGTGCCGACGGCGGCCCGCCCACAAGGAGCGCTTCCGCTTCCTCTTTCCTCCACGGTTTGTGTGCGACCCCTCCAAGAGCGATCCTCGCATCGGCAATCATGCCATCCTCGATCTCGATCGCTGCCGCGACCGACACCAGGGCAAACGCATACGAACTCCTGTCGCGGATTTTCAGGTATTGATAGTTTTCGGGAAATCCCTTCGAAGGAAGCTCGATGGCAGTGATGAGTTCATCCGCGCGGATGTCGGTATCGCGGTGCGGCTCGTCTTCCGGCAGCCGGTGAAATCCGGTGATGGGGATGGAGCGGGACGAGCCTGCTCCCTCCAGCACCACCACTGCGTCCAGTGCTGAGAGAGCCACGCACATGTCCGAGGGATGAGTTGCGATGCAGTGCTCGCTGGTGCCAAGAATCGCGTGGTTGCGATTGTATCCCTCGCGTGCCGGGCAGCCGGAGCCGGGCAGCCGCTTGTTGCACGGGAGCTGGACATCGTAGAAGTAGGGGCAGCGCGTTCGCTGAAGCAGATTGCCCCCGTTCGTGGCGCGATTGCGGAGTTGCGGGGATGCCCCCGCAAGGATGGCCTTCGCGAGCAAGGGATAGCGACTGACGACCTCGGGGTGACGCGCGGTGGCGGCGTTAGTCTCCAAAGCCCCGAGCCGCAGCCCGCCCTCATCTGTCACCGTGATGCCACCAAGCGGCAGCCGGGAGATATCCACCACCTCGGCCGGACTCATCACGTCCTCCTTCATGAGGTCCACGAGATTGGTTCCACCGGCAAGGAAGGCTGCTGCCGAACTTCCGCTGAGATGGGAGAGAGCGTCCCCGGCGTCGGTCGCGCAATGGTAGCTGAAGGGCTTCATGGAAGGGCGGGGGATTTGGTTTCAACGGTGTTTACCACTTCCTTGATGGCGGTGAGGATGTTCGGGTAGGCTCCACAGCGGCAGAGATTGCCACTCATCGCCTCACGGATGCCATCGTCGGATGAAGGACATCCTTCGGCGATGAGTCCTACCGCGGAGCAGATCTGGCCTGGAGTGCAGTAGCCGCACTGGAAGGCATCGTGGTCGATGAATGCCTGCTGAAGCGGATGCAACACATCCCCGTGGGCAAGGCCTTCAATGGTGACGACCTGCTTTCCCTCCAAAGTGACGGCGAGGACCAGACAAGAGTTCACGCGCACGCCATCCAGCAACACCGTGCAGGCTCCGCACTGGCCATGGTCGCAACCCTTCTTTGTCCCGTGCAGGGTGAGCCTTTCACGGAGCAGATCGAGCAGGGTGGTCCAAGCCTCCACATTCACTTCGATGCTCGTGCCATTTACCGTCAACCGGACTTCATGCACTGAGAGGCCCTTGATTCGTCCACTCTCGAGTGAGTCGGAGATCACATCGCTAGATATTTTCGGAAGACTGCAGTCGCGCGAGAGGATTTCCGACATCCCATAGTGAGAGCAGACGCGATACCGATGCGCTTATCGCTGAAGTGAGACGGTTAGGACAGGTTCCCAAGGCGTAGACAATGCAGGAGGCACGCAGGCCATGCAGTTTGCTCGGGGAAGTCGGTCCATTGTTGGTCGCGACAGCTCTACCATCACACTAGTTCTCATGCATGTGGAAGGCCCATGGGCTGCTTATGACTTGGTTATTTTCCCATGGTCTCCGTCGTCGTCCCTTACTCACCGCTTACCGATCCCGAAGGGGATGGAGTCATGCTTCGCCACGCTGGCTTCGTAATTCCCTCCATGTCGGGCCAATCGCCCTATCATCATTTTCGCATTTTTGCCGGCGCTCGGGATGTGGGTCACATCAACCTGAGGATAGGGGATAGCCGCCATGTGCGGCGGGTCGTCGGCCACGTTGGATATTGGATCCGCCGAAGAGCCCGTGGGAATGGATACGCGCTCTCAGCGTGTCACGCGCTGGCTCCGTTCGCACGGGCCATACTGCCCAAGGTGATACTCACTTGCGACCCTGATAACACGGCATCTAGGCGCACATTGGAGCGTCTCGTGCCCGATGATCAGGTGAGCGAAATCAGGATACCACCAAAGGATCCGCACTACAGCAGGGGCGTCCGGAAGAAGCTCCGATTCATTTGGATGCCGTAGTGATTCCCGGGTGATATCCGGGGATGCTAAAGCAGGGCTCAAGGACTGAAAAAAGGCATCGCTTCATCACTGCCGCATGGCCCCTACGCGCAGTTCACGCCGGCTCTGCTGCTGATCGTATTCAGCCGGCGTGTAACTAACCGGGCAAGCCGCCGGGAACGCCCAATGCTGGAGGTCTGATGAGACAACCCATCTGATCATGCCACGAGGAGACAAATCAAGCTACACGGACAAGCAGAAGCGGAAAGCCGCACACATCGCGGAGGGCTACGAGGAACGCGGGGTGTCGCACAAGGAGGCAGAGGCTCGTGCCTGGGCCACCGTGAATAAAGAATCAGGCGGAGGAAAGAAGTCTGGGTCAGGATGTGGAAAGAAGGAAAACCATGAATCGTCCCGCAAAGGCGGACGAAACTCTTCCTGAAGTGGCCTGCCAATCTGGCGGATGTGAGCTGTTAGCCTGCTAGCTTCACTTCTGATGAAGCAGGAGACCGGCGTTCTTCTCCCCAGCTCCCGTCAGGCGACTGAATCGTGAGAATCCCGCCGTCCTTCTCTAGAAACGACGACGCATGGATGATGACGCGATCCCTGTCCGGTAAAGCATATAGGAAGCGACCGTCCTCAAGCCGGAACACTCAGTTTCCGGCGCGCCGCTCGATGACATACCGATGGGGGTACATACCGGACTAATAAAATGGCCTCTGGAGTTCGCAACGGGTTCTTCTGACGCTGGAGGCCTCACGTTGCACAGCATCTGCGTGGGAGCGCTGAGGACCGAAGATGCGAATCAAACTCGGCTCAGAAGTTTGTGGAAATGGCAAACAGTTGACCCGGCTCGCAGTTGTCCAACAGAATCGAACCAATGCTTGAATCTGGTATCAGACGTTTGAGAGCGGACGACTGCGACGTGGGAGATTGGCTTCTCACGGATGAGGTTCCGGATTGGGGTGAAGGGGGAATCCGCACCTACGTTCATCCTGTAGGTGACCATCAATTCTGGACATTTACCCGGAATCTCCGGGAGCACCGAGGACTGGACAAGGATGTGTGGATCCGTGAATCCTGATTCCGGTCTAGCAGCTGCGGTTTATTGAAAAGGAGCAGTACAGCCCGGATCTTGCACGATGCGTGAGTCGGCCATGCACTAAGCATTTTGGACAAGCAGATGGCGACGCTACGACGGGATCCAGCAAAGGGTCTTCATCTGCTCTAGCGAATCGCCCGGATTTTCCAGGCGAAATCCATAACGCTATATCATGAACTCATCCCAAGATTGCATCAGTGTCTGCAACAGCCTCCTGCGTGGCGAACTCTCTGCCGTGGAGACCTACAATCAAGCCATCGAAAAGTTCGGCACCGAGCCAGAGTTTACCGCCTTGCAGAGCATCAAGACGGATCATATCGAGGCTGTTGGAACGCTGCGACAGCATGTCCTTGAAATGGGCGGCACGCCTGCCGACGGCTCGGGAGCATGGGGTACATTCGCAAAGGCTGTAGAGGGAGGTGCAAAGTTGCTGGGGGAATCTCCGGCACTCTCGGCACTTATCGCCGGTGAAGAACACGGGATTTCGGAATACGAGGATGCACTCAAGGACGACAATGTGATGGAGGAGATCAAGCATCCCATTCGTTCAAGGCTCTTCCCCGCACTTCAAGTTCACATCGACGCGTTGAAGCGGCTTCAGAACCGCTGAAAGCACGCTCGCGTGAGGGCCGGGTTCAAACCCCGGCCCTCTTGCTGTAGGCCTATCTCGAAACCGGCAGAAGTTGCCTTCCTCGAGAGATTTGAACGATCCGGTTTATGAGGAGGTAATGTTGGCAATCGTCCCGCTACACGATGGCCTGATCATCGAAGACGCCGCGTTGGCGCCTTGCTACTTCCAGTAGAGCATCGACTCCAGCTTCCACTCTTCGTTTCTCTACAGCATCGCGCTGTGCAATTGCCTCCAGCTCCAGCCCCGCGAAATCGACTCCACCCCATTCGCTGATGAAGGGTGCTAGTTCCGCCATCATCACCCATAGCAAACGTTTCCCTTGTATGCCGAGCGCAAGGACTTCCATCCCCTCGAACCTCCCCAAACAGCCCGGTTCCATTCCGTCCCAATTCAGCTTCAGACGACTTGCGGCACCAGTAATGCTACCGGCAACCTCCAGCAGGGAACTGCTGCTCTCCCCCAATCGCGAGATCAAATCCTTGAGGATGGCGCGATCCTTCTCAACCTTATGTTCGAGGTCGTTGAAAAATGCGGCTTCTTCGGCATCTCGTGCTGAGGATGTAAGCGAGCGGATGAGTCCGACGGCACCGGCTGAGCCTCCGAGATGTTCGTTGAGATAGCGGTTCAGTTTTTCGTCCATGGGAGTTCTTCGGGATGATTTAGAAACTTAAACAGCGTGCAATCGATGTTCGGCGAATGAGGACCTTTCTGATTCTGATCGCACGGCCAGCCGCCTTTTCATGCAGGAAGTTGATCAGAAGCGTGAATGCAGGAGGAAATTGGGAGTGGTGCTTGAAGGCCATCAGGTCGGTCAGATTTCCTTTGTCCGGTGGCCAGTTGCCGCACTGATCCGCGTGGGCTTTAAAGCCTCCGTGATTTGCGACCGAGGTGATAAATGGTGTCCCAAATTCTCAGGCTCAGGCGGCTTTCCCTTTAAAACGATGCCCGCTTGATCCTCCCTCAGAACTGACTCAACGGCCGCAAAACCGGCTGACTTCAGAAGAAACCTCTGGCTCATTGTTCAGTCTTCGCATGCTCCATGCCAGCATGCTTTGCTGCGGCTTGGACCGCCGGATACCCGCCGTCCCGCCCTCGCTTTCACCTGGCGGCGCAATGGCTCCTCGTTCAGTTCCATGAAATCCCCCCGGTCGATCAATCCAGACCAATCACTGCAGAGGCTTCGACTCGTGGAATCCATCCGGTATCGGCCATTCCCAGCTCGGCATATACCACGCGCACCTCCTCGTTGGTATCGTTAACTCCGAGGCCGATGGTCCGGGCCTCATTCACGAAGAAGCGGTATTCATGGTCATCCTGCTCTTTGTGGGGATCAAGCATTTCGGGGAATGGCTGATCGGCTGGAATGGCTTGTAGGTTGTGGTGCTGGACGAATTCTTCGACAGTCATTCTGGAGGTTTCGCATGCCGCACTGGCCAGCGCTACCAAAGAAAAGGGGGCGCGCCTTCAAACCTCTCAGAAGGAGCGCCCCCAGTATGCTGTCTGTCTGTGTTACCACCGTATCGCCATACGGCGGCAGCTCTTCACGCTACTTTGAGTAATGGCTAGCGCCAACGGATTCGTGAACCGTTAGAAGCGAAGCGCCCGCAGGCGTTAGGCGGGAGGCATCCCTTGGACCGATGGGAAGCCTGGCATGATCGTCGTCGGCGGAGGGGAAGAAGGGCGGCAAGCGGGTTCGATTCATGGATCGGAAGAATCTTCTTCTTGGGTAGGAGAAGGGCCCTGTAGAATCAGGGCAAAGTGGCGTTCCAATGCTTCGATGCGGCTATGAAGGTCGCCTGATCCGACTTCGAGTTCGTGGAGAAGTCTCGCTATGGCCTTGGGATCCGGTCGGGAAGAACAAGACATGATCCTGTGCTATCAAGTCGCTCCAGATGAGCGAGTGCCGCTTGATGCGCGGCATCTCGCCTTAATTCACACATTTCGCCTCGGGGGTCTCCCGTCAGCAATGGTGTCGATTGTCTGGATGTCCTTGTGGTAGGGATTGAAGTCGGGCCGGAGCCCTCCCGCTTCGCCGACAGGCTCCATGTCTTTGATCATGGCGTATCGGAGAAGCTTCCACCCCTCATCCAGTTCTGCACACCAGGCGTAGACCACGTAAGCACCGGTCTTCCAGACCTGGCCCAGAATGTAGAAATCCGCGGTCAGTTCTCCACGCTCGTAGCGGAACCTGACTCGTTTTCTTTTTTTGATGACGTTTCGAATATCGCTCAGAGAGACCGGGTATTGCATGGCAGGAAGCAAGTGATCGCGAGGAATTCCACCTTTTCGGGTGGTAATGCCCCGGCCCGCTGCTGTGCCGGCGTAGGTTGTGAAGCCGGATACAGTGCGCGCCAGATGCTGGCTGTCGGCACCGACGAAAAATTGTTGGGGCCCGGGTGATCAAGCTCAAAAGCAGACTGGCCGGTTTCAGATACGAAGCCCCCGTGGTTACCACCGTGGGGGACTCGTGTCGCCACGAGGACGATCCTTCCTAATCACTCATCGCGTGCTCATGACGCGTGGGCAGCGTGACCGGAATGAGAAGGTTGCTGAGGCTTGGATGAGAGATTTCCGAATGAACCCTTCGGGAAAACCTATCATCTTAAGGTGATTTAAAATCTAACTGATGTTCATGGGCCTTGCATCGACTATGGCTCCATGTTCAGTGGCCTTCCCCCCGAGTCACCGGCATGTGTGTGTGTGCCAAATCGGAGGTGCCCTCTCCCGGCGACGGAGGGGGCACCGATGAAAGGTTCGCCCTCTCTGCGAACAGAGAGGGCGATGGGGAGGGGTGGAAGGCAGACTTTTTTGAGTCTTGAGCCTTCCACGCCGGCATTGTCCATCGTCAGCAGAGGCACAGGAGAAAAGCTCGCTGCCGACTCTTGATTGGACGTTCACAGGTTATTCACCGTTCGCATCCGGGATCAGGCATTTTTTGTGAGCTCGATTGTAAGGGGGAGGTTGGAATGCAGAAGCCCCGCTTAAACGGGCATTCGTCCATCTATCTGCCGTTCTTAACCTTTGCCCGGGCCCTCGGATCATCGGCCTCCCAGACGTGGAGCGTCGCCAAGTCGCAACCAATTCTCAGGATGCCACCTTGGCGGACTCTTTGAGCTGCGGTCGGTTGAGTCCAGGAACCCTTGCTGCATTTGCGCTATGCTCTTCGCACTGGTTTGATGCAAATCGCTTCGTCACGTGGAAGGAGCTTCAGACCAAGCCTCACGGATTGCTGCGAGTGCGGTTTGTGCCGCAGCAGGATGTGCGGATGGACCATCCTGGGCCAATTCAGCGGCTACTATCTCAGGAAGCTCCCGTGTTAGAAGGGTGACGGTTGGAGCGCACGCGCGCAGCCCCTCCTCGGCAAGTGCGATGCACGCAGGGTGCGCCGCCACCAGCCCAAGTGTCAGTAG
Organism: Luteolibacter flavescens; assembly: GCF_025950085.1. NCBI lineage: Bacteria > Pseudomonadati > Verrucomicrobiota > Verrucomicrobiia > Verrucomicrobiales > Verrucomicrobiaceae > Neoluteolibacter > Neoluteolibacter flavescens. The sequence continues at coordinate 45,562 of NZ_JAPDDS010000008.1, read as the reverse complement.
CATGCCGTAGCTCGTGGCCGCGGTGCTCTGCGCGACGATGTCGTCGCGAACGATGCGGGAGACGGGGTGTTCCCGCATCTTGCCGTACAGACCGGCCAATACACCGGTGGCGGTCATCACTCCTTCCTTGATGGCTCCGCCCAGCGCACCTCCCTCCTCCTTCGAGATCACCTTCAGCCTCTCCAGCCGCGATTCGCTCTGTCCGGCGATTTGCTCCAGCAACCCCGCGAGGCTGCGATGGCGGCTGACCCTCTCATCCTCCAACTGGCCGCGAACTGCCTTGGAGATGTCGGCTTCAAGACCGATCATGTCGTTCACGTACTGCTTCAGGTTATCGGCGTGCTTTTCATTCATGGTATCGCGCCTATCGCAGACCGCATGCCCGGCTTCCGGGCTGGCTCTCTCTGAGGGGATCTCCGTGCAACCGGCAAAATTGTCAGTGGAAGTCATGAGAGCGTGCCGAGATCCTCTCGTCGCTTCCCGGCACCGGGCGGAGCGAGGCCTCGTAAACGATCGCTTGGTTTCCTTGACCAATTTGCACCCCTCCTGCCGCCAGTAGCCAGAGCGGATGAAGACCGGCAAGGGTTTCCCCCGGGCGAGTAGTTGGCGACCAGACGCTCCGCGATGCCCGTCGCTGGGAAGCGCATCAGCACGAGTGTCGGAGGGAAGCAGGTTGCCGCACAGCGGAAGTTCGACCTGCCTGGTCCCTACAGCTGGTGACAGACCAGCGCAGCATGGAGAGTACAGCCAGTTTCTTCACGTTGTCGTTTGATCCCGCCATGATGTGGTCTCTCTGTGTTGGACTGATGAAGACCCGGCTCCTGCAGCTCCTCTCAGAAGGGATCATCGTGCTCCCTGTTTGGAAGGATGGAAAGGCACAACTCATGATGACCAATCCCGCATCAGATACGGAACCGCTCGCCAGGTACGAGACTTTCGACCGGGCCTCACGGGGGGAATTCGTAGAGTGCGCGCTAATCGTGCGGGGCTGGCTTGAGAGCGGGAGACGCATCTGATCGGGAGTTCCAGAGATCAGCAGTCAGGGCTGACCAGCAAACAAGTGGCGCGCCCCGTCCCCCCGGAAAAAGGCGCGCCACTCACGGCTGACAAACCATACAATTATTGCCAATCCTCGGTCGGCGGCGGGCACCCCTGAGCGCCCGCCACCTTGACCAAGGATACAGCATGACAAGTTATCCCAAGTCAGGTTCAGCGCCACCGCAGAATTTCCGATTCGTCCCTACGAAAAATGCGGAGTGTCGTCGGTCCCGTAGTTGGCGTGACCGTGAAAAAAATTTCCAAGTTTCCTCCGCTTCGGGGTTCTTCGGATTAATGAAAGCACTCTGTCTCCTCTGCTGCTTGATGGCAGCTCCTCTCGTGGCTTCTCCCGACGTTCCTGCTCCACAGGAATTTGCATGCTCTGCCGGGGATGGCTTCCACCTCACGATTGCATGCTTCGACGAAACGGGAGAGGCAGAAAAGAGAGAGTGGATTCTCATCCTGAACGGACGCGCCTATCGGGATCTTCTCTCTCTGGAAAAAGGGCTTACGAATATTCCGAAAGGTTCGACGATCGTTTGGGCCCCCTCGGACATGAAGATTGGGGGTGAGCCGCTGGACAAGAAGGCGGATCTCGACGAGTTGGCGAGCATGTGCGCTGCTGCCGGCTTGTCATTGAAAATCATTCCGGCGGGGTAGCGCTTGAAAAGGTAGTGCTTCGTCAACGGCCCTCAATCTTCAGCCACCGCGCCCTCGGAAGGCTGGATGTCGTCTCCCCGCACATTCGACCATACCTGGGTGAATTCCGCCCCGAAGAGCAGGATGATGGATGAGTAGTAGATCCACAGGAGCACCAGCGCCAGGGAGCCTGCCGTGCCGTAACTGGAGGCCGTGGCCTCGCGCCCGAGATACCAGCCGATCGCGACCTTGCCGGCGACGAAGAGGGCCGCCGTGAAGACGGCTCCCGTCCAGACGTTGCGCCAACGCACTTTGGCGTCGGGCAGGACCTTGAAAATTGCGGCGAAGAGGATGACGATCAACGCGAACGAGGCAACCCCGCTGATGATGGCCCAGACCTGCGGCGGAAGGCTTGCAACTTCCCCGGCCCACGTGCTCACCGCCTGGAGGACCGCGCTGAGAATCATGGAGGTCAGCAGGAGGAAGCCAGTGCCCAGCACCATGGTGAAGGAGAGGAACCGGTCCCTGAGAATCCCGCGGATTCCACGGCCGGGTTGGGGCTTCACCCCCCAAACAGTATTGAGGGCCGTTTGCAGCTGTCCGAAGAGACCTCCCGCGCCGACCAGCAACATCACCACCCCGGCAAGCGAGACCCACAGGTTGGTTTCCGGTTTGCGAGCATTGGCCACCATGTCCTGGACGGCGAACGCCCCGCTTGCACCTAGACTGCTCTTGAGCTGGTCATCCAGTTGCCCGCGAACCGCCTCCTCGCCGAAGAAGATGCCCGCCATCGCAATGGCAATAATGAGCAACGGGGCAAGGGAGAATACGGAGTAGTAGGCGAGGGCGGCGCTGAGCCGCAAGGCGTCATCCTCGACGAACTCGGTGACGGTCTGTTTGAGCGTTTTGAAATAAAATGACATTGGAATCGAAGAGGTGCCGAAGGGAGGCGCGGGTGATTCAATGGAGCGAAGTCATGAGATGGACCGGCGATCGGCCTGATCCAAGATATCAACGAGGGAACTCGACCCTGGGGAGCCGCCACGGCGGACCACCGTGAGGTCTCCGTTCAACTCCATGACCACTGCCTGGACCTCCGCGAGATCCGAGACGCGAAATGACCGCACCGCCGCAAGGATCTCTTCCTTGGTGATCACCTCCCGCTGCATGGCGTCCTCCATGAAGCTGCCCTCATAAAAAAGCAGGCTGGGTCTGGAGTTGATCACCTTTTCAAGCCGGGGTGATTCGAGTGCCGCCTTGGCCAGCACGAACTGCAGGGCGATGATGACCGCGACGGCCAGCAGCCCTTCTGCTATCGGCACCTTCGCCAGTATCATCGAGGAAAGCGTCGAGCCCAACGTGACAGCTACCACGAAGTCAAAGGCATTGAGCTTTGCCAAGGTCCGCTTTCCCGAGATGCGGATGAAGGCAAAAAGGGAAAGGTAGCCTGCGGTGGCGCAAACAAGCGTGTTCCGCAGGCCCTGCCAGTCCTTGAAGAAAAGGTCCTCCATCACCGTGGGGGAGATCAGGATTCAAAATTCAGCCGGGCCGGCGATTCCCGCCGACCCGGCCCAACCAAATGATGCGGTATTCAGAGAACGCCGCGATCTTCCCCGCGCTTCTTGTCCACGCGTTCCCAGCCCGCCCTCACGGCGGGTTCCGCGTCCTGCCAGTCCAACTTCGACGATCCCTTCCGCTCCTCCCAGTCGCTTCTCATCGCGCTGTTGGCGGCCTCGAAGTTCGTCCCGTAGCGGGTCGGGCCCTCCCAGCCCATCCGGTAGGCAGGATCGTAGTCGTCGTAGGATGAATCGGCAGCTGCATACGATTGGCGGGGATGGTTCTCGCGCCAGTAGGCTTCCTCGACGGTCGGATTCACCGCCTCACCTCCCGCCTTCCCGCTCACCGCTCCGGCGATGCCTCCGACCACCGCTCCCACGGCGGCACCGACGGGTCCCGCAATCGCCCCCACCGCGCCGCCGGCGGCAGCACCTGCCGCCGTGCCGACTCCTACTGCCACCGGATGGCTGCCGGGCTCACCTGTGATGGGATCTTCGTTGCGGGCGTCTCTGATTTCTTTGTCTTGGGATTTCATGGTATTGAGTTTGAAGTGCGATGAGTATCGCAGGGCGCGTGCCCGGGCCGCATCCATCCTGGCATGTCCGATGTAGGGGCATTCGGCTCCTAACATGCCCTTACTTCGGGAGTTGAAATGCACGGACGGGGTGCATCGTGCGTTGGAAGGAGAGATGAGGTCACCCTGCTTCCGCGCTTGATCATTCTCAGGAAGCGAGCGGCACAAGCGTGAACCACAGGACGCAGGCAAGCGCCATGGCGATAACGCCATCGACCTTCTCTCCGGCAGGTCGTCTCCAAATGGAGAATGCTGATCCCGCTACCAGCAGCGCATGCACGCAGACACCCCACAACGCCCATGTCGGCCAACCGTCTACGCGGATCGTGACGAGCATCGCGGCCGCGATTGATGAAGCGACTGCCAGAATGATCACTGGGCGCGGGCCTAGTTTGACCGCGAGGGTTCGCTTTCCTGCCGCCCGGTCCGCATCGACATCGGGAAGCCCCGAAATGCTGATCGAAGGGATGATCGCGAGGAAAAGGGGTAACGCGGTTTCAACGATGCCGGGATGACCGACCTCGCCTCCGACAACCGCTGCCCCGCATTGGATGACGAGGAAACTGTGCACCAGCGCGACGGTGATTTCGCCACAGCCCCGGTGGCTGAGCTTCAGGGGTGGTGCGGTGTAGCCGACACCAAGGATGAGGGCTGTGGCGATGAGTGCCAGATTGACGGCTACCGGTGCCGGCGAATGAAGCTGGACCCACACACCCGCCACGACCACTCCCGCAAGCACGATCCGGCAAGCTCTTTTCAAGTCGGCCGGAGTCAGGCGGTGCTCGACCAGGACCCGGGAGCCGCCGCTGAAATTGCCGTGGCTCCGGTTGCGCCGGTCGCTTTCAAAGTCATAGAGGTCGTTGACGAACACCGTGAGGGCCTCCACCAAAAACACGACGGTATATCCCCACCAGTATGCGGGCATCGACCAGAGTTCCCGGAGTGGAATGACCAGAGAGGCTCCGAGCGTGTAGCCCAGCCATGACATCGGGTAGAAGGGGAGTCGCAAGGCGCGGAGCCATGTGGCGACCATGGACACGGTCCTCCCGGAATCATCAGACGCGTTCTCGCGGCTCGTAGCCATTCTCTGTCTCTTGCTATGAATATGCCAATGTCGTCGGTCGAACGGCGAAGCAACGCATCCTCACGCCAGTGATATCCTAGTCAGCAGCACATGATACGAACCGGGCGAGACCTCGACCTCGTGTCCGCCGGGGATTGCCGGCTCGACGGCAATGAAATGATCGGCCTCTCCGGTGCCGATGTCATCGATCTGATCCGCGTTGAGCCGGCCCGGGTTCCAGATCACCGTCGCGGTGTTCCCACGATTCTCTACAAGAGTCTTCTGCCCACGGGAACGGTCGATCACACTCACCGGCCCGGGTGTGTCATAGATGCGGTCGATCTCTTCGCCGAAAAAGCGAAGGGCGTCGTAGGATGCCGCTACGCACATACCGGTTGTTTTGTCGAGGTGGTCGAATCCCTCCAAACCCTCGATGTGAACGTCGGCCAGATCTCCGACCGCAAGATAGGTATGCAGCGCTCCGCCCATCATGAACGGCCGGGTCCCGGTGTTGATCGCACGAAGCCCGACCGTCAGCTCGGCTCCTAACTCGATCCGCGCTTCGAGCCGAAAGCGGTGGGGCCACAGCTCCATTGTCTCCGGGGTGCTTTCGAAGATGAATGTCATGGCGACTCCCGGCTCGCTTTCGCGGACGGAATCGAGACTCCAGTCGAGGGTCCTCACAAATCCGTGAAGCGGCAGGGAGGAATCGGTGGGATGATTGGCAAACCATGGCCAACAAATGGGAACACCAGCCCGTACAGGTCTTCCTCTCTCGAGGGCTGCGAGACTGCTGCGATAGAGAATGGGATCCCCCGTAGAGGTGGTCCATTCCAAGACCTGGGCTCCCTGTCGCGCTATCAGGGCCTGGCAGCGGGGATGATCAATCCGGTAGATCTCAAAGTCCGCTCCTACCCGGATGGTGGAGACGGTCGACGATTGCGGGATATCATCCATGGCGGCCTGTGTAGCAGCGGTCATTCCCCCGGCGGTGTCGTGTCGTCTCAGGAAGTGATTAGCCAACTTGCCTCCGCGACCAGCCTCTCCTTTCCTTCCAGGTGAAGGGCTGCGAGGAGGCGCTCGTCCACGGAGAGCGGAGCAGAAGGTGCCGTTTCGAAGGGGTCTTCGTTTGTCGGACGGAAATCCTTGAGCTTTGCGTCCTCACCGACTGCCAAAGTGGAAAGCCACACCTCCCGTCCAACGTGGAGTTCAACACAAATGCCGTTATAGCCGCGTAGTTCTTCAAGGGTCACCTACCACATCAAGGGTGCTTCAAGCGCTAGGCCACCTTGCTGACACAACGAGTAAGAAATCCTTCCCCGGGGAGAGCCGTGGGCTATGGCCCAATCGGTGCTCCCCGATTGTATGGTCGATTTAGCCGCTAACTCCCGAGTCGGGTTCAAGCCGCTTTCCCGAAGGACCACCCGATCATTTAAAGGACTCCTATGGGGTTGTCCCGGTCAAATCGCACGCATCCCGTGCACTCTGCCGAACCAACCGCTGCTGACTATCCACAGCTCAGCGTCTTACGTGATTGGCACACATCCCGCAAGATGCCGGGCGATGAAAACATCCAAGAAAGTGGCGGTGCTTGCGACGGACGGCTTCGAGCAATCCGAACTCCTCGATCCTTCGGCTGCTCTCCAAGAAGCGGGCGCGTCGGTGGTAGTTGTCACTCCCGAGGGGGAAGCTATCCGGGGTTGGAAGGACAAGGAGTGGGGACAAACCATCAAGGCAGATGCTTCACTGGGGGACGCCGACCCAAATGAATTCGATGCATTGTTGCTACCTGGCGGGGTAATCAATTCCGACGCTCTTCGCACATCGACCGCTGCACAGCACTTCGTGAAGCACTTCTTTGAAAAAGAAAAGCCCGTCTTCGCCATCTGTCACGGTGCCCAGATCCTCATCGACGCAGAACTCGTCGACGGACGCAAGATGACGTCTTATCACGCGATCTCCGCCGACCTGATCAATGCGGGAGCAGAGTGGGAGAATTCGGAAGTGGTTGAAGATGGACGAATGATCAGTTCGCGGGACCCGGATGATCTCCCGGCGTTTTGCAGCGCAATCTGTCGTGCGCTTGGGTTGTCGAAGTCTCAGGCGGCCTAACAGTTAACGGCCGATTCTCCGATGCAGAGAGGTGCTCTCTACTGAAAGAATTTGTCTGTTGCCCTACCTTCCCTTCACCCTTGCCGATGCGAAAGAGCGGATTGCTGCCGCTTCACCTGAGGATAGCATAGCAGTAAGATGAGAAACGTCACTCCGGGCCAGTTCGACAAGGGCGCAGGCAAGGCAGGCGAAGGCGAGCGCTGGACCTCGGGATTCGTTGCATCCTTGATGGACGACTTCATTCGGATTCCTGGCACCAATATCCGGATCGGTCTGGACCCAATCCTCGGGCTGTTTCCGGGACTTGGAGACACCGTTGCCTCATTGTTTGGTCTGGCGATTATTAACGAGGCTGGCCGCCGGGGCGTCTCCCGAAAGGTGCTGATTGCGATGGCCCTCAACATTCTCGCGAATGCGGCGGTCGGCTCCGTCCCCGTGGTCGGCGACCTCTTTTCGGTCTGGTTCAAGTCGAACCGCCGGAATCACGACCTGCTCCAGAAGGCCATGTCCGCACAGATGTCGCCTGCGGAGCGCGAGAAGGCCATCCGGCATGCTGGAAGCTTCGCGATCCTTCTCATTGCCGCGGTGATCGTTGGAGTAGTCCTCATCATCATCGGGTCGCTCGCGCTTCTGAAGCTGATCATTGATTGGATGTCGGCCTGAGGCTTGCACGATGCTCTGCGAGCGAACGCCATTGGGAAAACAGGCTTCGGCTCCTCTGAGCCAAATTACGAGGTATCCTTGGTTCCGCTCCCCTCATATACCTCGGGATCAATTCTATCTTCTCTGCCGACGATCGAACCAGAAGGAAGAGCGAATTCAGATTTCCGCAGGACAGGCATCACCGCAAGCAATCGAAACGCTTGTCGTCCAGGACAACTCTCCTGGCTTCAGGCCAAGCCGAACAGGAGGCAGCCACTGCTGAGCGTGCCTCATCAAACTGTCCGATCTCCACCAGAGCCGCTGCCTCGCCATGGTAGAAGGATGCGGCGGCCTGACGATCGAGCGGGCTGCCAGTCGCAAGCTTCGCGGCCAGTTCGCTGCCTCGAGTCCATTCACGGGTCTCACGGAATATCCGTACCAGAATCCGAAGGGCCTGCCGACCTTTGCGCTTGGGTCGAGGTAAGGAATAGATTGCGGCCTTGGCTTCGTTCCACAAGCCACGTGCCGCCAACTTCTCAGCTTGTAAAAGATTCACCTGGAGACCTTTCGTCGGAAAGCTCCGCAACGCAAAGGACGTTGCGCTTTCTGCAGAGCTCGCGCTTGAGCCCGTCAGTCGGTTCGTTGGTCTGTCACCGGCTCAATGAGGATACTCAGAGTTGACTCTCGCTTAGCTCGCCGTCGACACCGGCGGCATAATCGTTGCCCTCGGCAGTGGTGACATATTGCCGAAATTTCGAAGGAGGATTGCTGGCTTGGCACCCTCCGATTTTGTCACTTTCGTGATTTGGCCCGTGGGAAAAATGTATCCGTCTGCCTTCCTTCGCCAATCCGCTTTGAAGGCTTTCGCCAGCGAACATGTCCTGCAGACGGGGGAAACGGCCTTTCGCCCGCGACCAGATCCACGAAGCGATGTGCGGCTTCGCGGCTGCTAGGACACCCCCTGCAAGGAGGCCCAACACGCCGGTAGTTCCGTTCAAGGCAGCTCGTGCAGGGGGACGTTTCCGCAAGAAGACGCGCTGAAGCACAAAGCCGACGAGCGTCGCAGTACCCGTCCATCTCCAAGGATGGCGGGCGTAGGCCACTTTCAAACGGGTCTTGAAGTCGATCCGGCAACGCAGGTTCTCCACACCGAATTCGACCGCTTGCCGGGATTCTCCGATCCTTCTGATCAGTGACGCGGCTTCTTGAGGCGGGATAGCCATTCCTTGTCCTTGGTGAGTTCGTTTCTGGTGAGAGGGAAAGCCGGGGCAGCTGCCCTCCTGATATATAGCGCCAGCCCGCCCGCGATGATGACATGCACCCCGCCGGCCAGCATGGAAAGGAGATACCACGGGGCGGTGGTTGCGACCGCTAGCCAGCCCACCACCCCGGCAACGAATAACATCCACGCGATAATGGCCATGACGGCAATCGCGGCAGCTGCCGCTGCTTTCGTTGCAAGCGTCTTTGCCGCATCTCCCGCCTCCATCAAAACGAGACGAAGCCGCAAGGAGACAAAATCGCCGACGGATGCGTTCAGACCCTTGCCTTCTGGCGGACCGGGTCGTTCCGGAGTTTCCATGGATGGTGCCAAGGCTGGATCAGCGACGGGAAAGCAGCCCAAGGAGGAAACCAATGCCCACGGCCCCTAGCACGGCCCGGGTGGGATTGGCCCGGATGTAATCTTCGGTGGTGATGAACAGGTGCTTGGCCTTCTCGCGGCTTTCCTCCCATTCCCTCGCCGCGATGCTTCGTGCCTCTTCAGCGAGGTTGCCGGCAGCAGCTTTCAAGTCGTCTGCACCTTTCCTTGCAGCTTGCCTGAGATCGGAGGTGGCCTCCGCCGCCGCATCGCGGAGATGCTGCACCGATTCGACCGCGTTGTCCTTCAGCTCTTTCGCTTTCTCCGCCGTGTAGCCGACAAACTCCCTGGCAGCGTCGGAAGCGGTTGTTGGGGAAGGCCCCGGTCCGGCGGCGGGTTCCAATGCGGGATCAAACGGGTCGTTTTTGTCAGCCATGATGTGTTTTGGTTTGTTTGTGGAGAGGTGGAAGGAGGCCTTGCGTGGAGTGGCAGCGGTCAGTTCGGGCGCTGCGGGAGTGTGCGTAAAGATCGCTCCGGACCCTTGTGAGTGGGACGCAAGCGCTTCGTCATTACGAAGGCGGAGAAGGAGAGGATGAGAAGAACGAAAAAGGCCAGACGTGCTGGAGGGGCGATGACCGAAGGGATCCCGCTGAACCCGAAACCTGCGCAACAAAGCGCGAGATAGAGGAAGATAAGGGGCCAGCGGGTCATGGGCGGTCGTTTGCATGCACCATGCCACGCCTTGATGACGGGTAAGTCCTTGGTTCTTCACCCATAGATCGGCTGCCGCCCATCGGCATGAATAACAATTGCACGCCCGGCTTGCGGTTTGCACGGGAGAAGGGCTCTCGTCGTCCACGCGGGATAGATTCTCAGGACACAATCGCCCGTCGTTTTGTCCTCCGCGTCTCCAACCAGCTGGGAGGCGACGCCTTACTTCATGCCTCGCCGGGCACCATCCCTGCATTTTGAGATTACCGGACGTGCATCGTGCGCTTGGGTGAACCTTGCGGCCTCTAGCCTCCCGGACGTGTAGCCCTTGCAGGCAGCGCATCAGAGCCAGGGTGACCGGAAGGGCCTGTTTTCTGCAATAGCCGCGGCCGGGTTCCTGGAGCCCCAGAAACACCAACATCAGACCATGAAAACACATTTGAATTCCCCGCGTGTCCTCATCGCAATCCTCGCTGCAACGATCGGCTTCGCCGCCGCAAAGGACGGCATTGCGATGAAGGACGGAAAGGTCGTGACCGTGAAGGACGGCAACAAGACCGACCTGACGGAAGAAGCCACCTTGAAGGATGGGACCAAGGTCGGGAAGGATGGCTCCGTCGTTTCTCCAAACGGAACACAATGGAGTCTCAAGAACGGCGAGTTCCTCGACTGGGACGGTAAGTTCTCCGTTTATTTCATCGCGGACGGCGTGGTCCGGAAGGATGGCAAGGTGTGGCTCGTCAAGGCTGGCGAGAAATCGGAAGTCTCAACCGAGACCACTCTCACGGACGGAACCAAGATCATGGCCGACGGCAACGTGATCTCCAAGGAAGGCAAGAAGTGGGAGATCGATGACGGCGACGCGGTGTTTTCCGACGGTCGTCCCGTGCTGGAAGGCTCCGTGGTGGGATGGGGCGAGAAGCCCCTGATCGCCGAAGACTGTGGGGGCACGGTCCTCGAAGAGGAAAAGTCTTTCCCGAATGGAAACAAGGTCCAGGCCGACGGCACCATCCTGTTCTCCGACGGGACCAAGGGCAAACTCGGCGATCTGGACGTGATCCAGGAGGACGGAACCTATCTTCCGGCCAAGAAGTAACCTTCCGACCAGAACGGTCGAGACTCAGCGGCAGGGTGCAACGGCCCCTGCCGCTTTTATCGTTTGGGCACCTCCGCGGAGGTTTGATCCGGCAGGAAGGGATTGCATCCTACGGATTCGCAATGGCCCCACAAGCCACTGCCTCGGGCGAGACCCGCAACAAGAAATCCGCCCTCCCAGATGAGCTGGCAGGGCGGATGATTCCGACGTAATTTTCGTCCTGCAACGGGCAGGGCATCGCCGATGGAGGCTGAGGCCCGTTATTCGGTGGCCGCTTCTTCGTTGGCGGTATCGAGGGCGATTGCGGTCAGTGCTTCATCGGCGGCACTCTCTTCGTTGTAGGTCGCCGTGATGATTTCCTCGATTTCCTTGTAGCCGAGCCGTTTTGCGAATGCGCGCAGGGTGCCGTAGGTGGCCATCTCATAGTGCTCGACCTTTTGGGCCGCTGCAATGAGGGCCGCGTCGAGGGCGGCGGAGTCCTGATATTCCTCCGCGAGCTCGTCGCCTTCCTTCAACAGACCTTCCATCGCGAAACACTTCTTTGCGCGACTGGCAAGACCGAGGATGCTAAAGATCTCCCCAAGGCGCTCCACGTGCCCCTTGGTTTCGTTGAGGTGCTTGTCAAATGCCGCGCTGAGCTTCGGGTCCTTCGCCGCCTTCGACATTTTGGGTAGCGCCTTGAGTAGGTGCTTCTCGGCCCAGAGGATGTCGCGCAACTCGTCGACAAAGAGGGAATGCAGTTCGGTGTGGGACGATTCTGACAGTTGATTCGATTTCATGTTCTCGTGATGGTGGATTGTTCCGCGGAACCCATCGCAAAATTCCTGCCACGAGGCTTGAGGCTGCAAAGCCCCAGAAATCACCAGCTTCAAGCCGATTACTAGCACGGCCTCCAGCAGTGGGGGACACCAGTGCCGCTGCAAACGTCCGCGACAGGTTACAAGATGCACAGGATGTTACCGGAGACACGCGCAACAGGAAAGGTGTTCAAGCCTCCAGCTGCTCCGGGCGCTACACTGTCCCGTGCTCGTCTGCTAGTGGATGGAAGAGGCCGCCAGAACAATCGAACACATCGCTCTCTTCTTCAGCGATCCCTCAAGCCCTTGGATTCAGCCAACAGGGAAAGACCAACGAATTTGCGGGGCGGGGATGATTGGTCATCGCCAAGGCCGACGAGATCCTTCCGGGAACTTCCTTTTACCTAGCTTCCAGAAATCTCGACGAGGTCGGGGGATGATGGCAGCGTGGATCATGCGATACCTCCAGTTCATCTGTACGCTGATCTGCCTACTGCTTGCTGCGATGCTCTTTCAGCTCCATCGCCTTCAGCCGCTGACGACAGGCGATCTCCAGTCGGTCTCACCGGGGAGAACGGAGGAATACGCGGCGATGAGGAAGCGAATTCCCGTGGTTCATCTGAATGAACCGTTAAGGGTCAATTTGCCGCTGCGCACCCCGTTGGACGTCAATGTCGTCAATGAAGTTGAGGTGAAGAATAGCTCGAGGCCGCCGAGCATGCATCTTCGGGTGAAATCGGTAGATTAGTTTTTGCGTCCAGTCGCTCCTCTCATTGATCAGCGTGTGCTTCTCGGTCGGTTTGCCCGCCTTGAGATGGCTCCGACAGATCCTACCGGCGAATCATCAGCAGGACGGTGGTCAAGGCCACTACCATCATAAGAACGGGGATGAAATAGGGCGAATCGAACATCGTTGGCGATTCGCTACCCCATCCTCGGTGCGCAATGCAATCCAAAGAGTCCGAAGTCGGATGTGTCTGAATGGTGGTTGCCCCCCTCCACCCGGAGGGGAGCTTGTCGGACCCCGGCAGGCCTGTGGACCCGCCGGACTCCGTATCACCGTATGCTGGCCGGGGACGCGACGGGCCAACCTACTTCGAAAGCCCGCCGTCCACGACTTACCATGGTTGAATACTCCGACATATTGATGCGCGCCACCGAAGGATTGGTCAGAAGAGAATCTTTCCCTCCACCTCCCACCCTTCAACGCCCAGACGGCACTGCGAGAACTGAAACTGTGGAGGGCCGGCCAGCTCCGGACAGCGAAGCGTGAAGCGGTCAGTCACCCGCGCTTCTACCTTCTGAGCGGCCACGAGCGTGCAGAAATGCCAACTCTGCGATCTGGCCATCGGGAGTGGGTGGGTGACTGATGGAATGAGGTCGCAGCACACCTCGCCGTTCTTCATTAGATGTGAGGCCATCCTTCATCGTCCTCCCGTGACAGCCATTCACCCAGACAATTCGTGCCGCAGATGCCGCATATATTGCGAAAGGCAGACGGATGGTAAGGGTGGAATGAAGCGCCCGCGGGGACAAACCCGCGGGCGCTCGTGTCGGGCACGCGGGCAATCCTCCCAGATGCCCGTCGTGTGCTCATGACACCACTTGAAGCGTCACCAGTTTGGGAAAGTTTTTGATGCGGGGAGAGAGATTTCCGAAGGCATGCTTCGGTATATCCTAATACGTAACGACTTTTGAAAATCTAACCGTTTAATCCGGTAGATCTCAAGATCCGCCCCTACTCGGATGGTGGAGACGGTCGAGGACCGTCCTGTGGCCGATCCATGAAGTCGCCATTTGTGATGATTGGAAGCCCAGGTTCGGACTGGGTGTGGAAAGAAAAACAGGAGCACCGTGGCGGTGCGCCTGTCCCGTTCAGGAAGATTCCAATAACTATAACGTGGCGTTGCGTCGCACGCCGGGATTCCACTCGTCGCGTGTCAGCACACCGTCATCGTTGGCATCACGCTTTTGAAACTGGATGATGATCTTCGTTTCAGCGGTGCCGCGGGCATAGTAGTAGCCGAATTCCTCCGGATCGAGTTCGTTGTCGGCATTCACGTCGGCCAGGGTGAAGATCGTAATCTTGGTCTTGTCGTAATCTCCGCTGCGAAACGAGAGATACTCCGGCAGGGTGACGGAGCCGTCGGCATTCGCATCGGCCCGGAGATAATGCTGACGGAGCTTCACCACTGAAAGGCGCGCATTGTAGTTGGCGGCGAACTCATCGACGGTCAGGGAACCATTGGTGTTGGCATCCGCGATCTCGAACTGGGTTTCGGCCTTGCTCGGGGTGGGGATGGCCTTGATGGAGATAAGAAATTCGCGGAGGTCAATGGAGCCGTTCAGATTCCGGTCCGCGGACTTGAACTTGCGGGCCGCGGCATTCACGCCGATGCCAGCCTTGAGCGTGGTGGTATATTCCCCGATCGTGAGCGTGCCAGAAAGGTCGACGTCTGCGGTGAGGAAAATTGGATTGCTTGGGAGCAGTCCGGCGGCCGCGGGCAGGGTGAAGCCACCCAGGGTGAGAGTTGCAAAGGCGACGGACTTGAGTGCTGCTAGGTTTCGAGGTTGTCTCATGGCGTCGATGTCCAAGCAACTTCGGTACCCTGGGAGCGAAGCTGCGAATTATATGGAATTGCTGAGGCTCGCTCTGACTCTAATTAAGATCCCCTTTGGATTGCATGTGCAAAGTGCGTGGGGTGAATGCAATTCACGCGGTTTGGGCGACGCGCAGGGCAAATCTGTTTTGGTTGAGGATCCATCATGGCTCGCAACTCGGAATTGAAGCATTGATCCCCACGCCCGGTGAAAGCCAGACACAATGTCGCTGGCTCAAGAGGGTCATCACAACCCCAAGTCCTTAATGACCGCTTTACTGATCTTCTGCGCTACGATGTTCGTCCAATCAGAGGGCATCTGTGGTGGCTCTTGGAAACTAAAGCCCGCGGGTTGGAGACTCCGGAGATCTGACCACGAGATGGGCATGGATACCGGCGCTCCCGGCCGGGCTCGCACGCACCATGGGGCGATACAAGTGGCACCGCGGCCGTTCCGCAGCCAGTCGATGTAGATCTTCCCGGAGCGCTTTGCCTTCGATGCCGTGATGGTGAATTGCTGCGGACTGAGCGATGCAATCTGCCGGGCAACCTCTTTGGTAAAGGGTTTGAGGACATCCCAACCATGCTGCTTTTTCACCGGCAGGATGACGTGCAGCCCTTTGCCGCCGGAGGTTTTGACAATCGTGTCAAGCCCCCGCTCGGCAAGGAAGTCGCGGAGTAGAATGGCGGCACCCTTGACCTCTACCCAAGGAACGCTGGCGTCCGGATCGAGGTCCCAGATCAGGGAGTCAGGTTTGTCTCCCTGTGGTAGAGGAGCGCCCCATGGATGAATCTCGATCACCCCGAATTGGGCGAGCGACACCAGTCCCTTGACGTTCCGAATGGTGAAAATCTCCGTCCCGTCGTCGAGCGTCCGTTGATAAACGTGGCGGGGCAGGTGAGTGGGAAAGCTCTTTTGAAAGAACTGCTGACCCGCGAGACCCTCTGGAGCGCGGAGGACAGCCAGAGGCTTTCTGATTAGAAATGGCATCATGAGTTCGCCGACTCGCTCGAAGTATGAGGCCACCTCGATCTTCGTGATGCCGTCGGAGGGGAAAACCACTCGATCAGGATTGCTGATGACAATGCCGCAAACCTTCGAGCTCTCGTTATGAGCTGACGCAGAACGGATTCCGTCGAGATGGACTTCACGTGGGCCCTTGTCCTCGCGCAATGCGATGAAGCAGCCCTGTCGGATCGATCCATCGCGGGTGATCTCCGCGTATTCCACTTCGACCACCAGCTCCGGGCTGACCCAGACGACCTTCCGGTCCTCGATGTCGAATGCCGCACGCGAAGTTTTCAACGGATTCAATTTCTTCAGCAGGCTTCGCCGTTCATCCTCCTTGAAGCCGGTGCCGACCTTCCCGCGTGGAACGAGCCGATTATTTTCAAGCGTCCCCAGAACAAGCGAGCTGAAGGCCGGGAGCGAACTCTTCGGGGGAAGGTATCCGCAGACGATGAACTCCTGGCGGGGCCTGCACTTGCTCTTGCTCCACTCGCGGCGATCGGGAGCGTAGGGCTGGGTGAGCTTCTTGGAGATGACGCCCTCCAAGCCGAGACGACACGCCTCCCGGAACAGTTCAGGACCGTTTTCGGCTGGCCATGTCTTCGACCGGCGGAGCGGCCCTTTGTCTTCAAGCGACAGACGGTCCAGCCACTTCAGGCGTTCGGAAAGAGGCAGCGGACGAAGATTTACCCCGTTATGATGCAGGATGTCGAAACAGACGAAGCTGATCTCCGCACCGGACCTTTTCTTCCCTCGAACTCCGAGTGCTTCCTGAAGCAATCCGAAGCTCGTCCGACCCTTCTTGTCATGGACCACCGCCTCGCCGTCGAGGATGAAGTCCTTCGTTGAAAGCTTCCCGATGCGGGTGGCCAAGGTGCCGAACCTGTCAGTCCAGTCATGGCCGTTACGCGTGTACAGCTTCACCGTCTTTCCTGTCTTCACCGCCTGGATGCGGTAGCCATCGAGCTTGATTTCATGAATCCAATCGTCTCCCTCGGGCACGGTGGAAACCACGCGGGCGAGTTGGAAGGGGATGAACGCGGGCTTCTCGCGGTCAAGTTGCTCGACAGGCTTGGCGGGAGCTTCGTCTGAAAGCTTTCGCAGAAGCCAGTTTGGCTCTTCGCCGGACTTCACGAGGAGATACTCGCCTTGTAGTCGGCCTCCGCGCAGAAAGAATTTCAGCTTCCCCCCGGAGAAGCTCTTCTTCCACGCGCGCTCCTTTGGCAGCCATTCCCCGCTATCCCAGATGGTCACGGTCCCGGCTCCATAATTTCCTTCCGGGATTTCTCCCTCGAAGGATCCATATTCCAGAGGATGATCTTCAACGTGGACCGCAAGGCGCTTTTCCTCGCGACTTGCCGGCATGCCTCTCGGCACCGCCCAACTGACCAGCACACCATTCATCTCCAGCCTGAAGTCGAAGTGGTGGCTACGGGCGTGATGTTCCTGGATGACGTAGGAGCGGCCCGATTTGCTGCCCCGCTTTCCAGCTGGCTCAGGGGTTTCAGCGAAGCTGCGCTTCTTGCGATACTTGCCCAGCGCCGCCGACTTCCTCGATCTTCCGCTTGCAGCCATGCGTGGCATTCGCAGACATCATTCCATGATGAACCGACGTTTCGCCGGACGAGTCGATTCTAGTGCGAAGGCTTCCTCCGGGGAAGAACCGAGCGCAGCCAGAGTTCGAATCTGTCGAGCCTTACCGCCACCCAAAGGGAGACATCGGCGATCATCGCGAGGCCGATGAGCAGGAGAGGGAGACCTGGGCCCGGAATCACACAGAAGACGACACCGGCGACAATCAGAAGAATACCGGCGGCGGGTTGCAGGGCGTTCACGAATGGGGAACGTCCGAAATGCCGCTCGCGGTTCTGTCGATGGCGATCTTGAAAGCGATGACCCGGGCGGGATTGCTTGAATTCCTCCCAGCGTTTCTTCCATCCCGATTTTTCCGTTTGGGTGGAGTGGTTCATGATCTTGGTGTGCGTGGATAAAGACTCTCAATCCGGGAAATCCTTCCTTATGCCGACTTCTTCCGGGCCTTCTTCGCCGCTTTTTTGGCAGCAGCTTTCTTCGCGGGAGCCTTCTTGGCATCGGGCTTTTTCTTGGCGGTCTTCGTCGATTTGCCCTTGAGGCTCTGCTCAAGATAGGCAGCCAAATCGATCACCTTGGTGGCGGCGACCTTCCCCTCGTCCTTGTCCCGGTCGCCGCCTTTGACCGCTGCGGTTTTGCCGCTGGCAGCCTTCTTCTCGATGTAGTCGAGCAGCGCTTGCTGGTATTCGTCATGATGCTCGGAGGGGTCCCACTCCTCCGTCATGCTGGAAACGAGATTCTTGGCCAGATCCAGTTCCTTTTTGCCTGGCTTGAAGTCGGCGTCCTTGCTCCCCGGCAGATCCAGCTTGGACACGGCCTTCAATTCTTCCGGGTAGCGCAGCACTTCGAGGACGATGACTTCCCCCCGCACGAACATCGCCGCGAGATATCCTCGGCTGCGGATCACGACGCGGGCAATGCCAGCTTTGCCAGTCTCGCGAAGGGTTTCCCTTAGGAGCGCATAGGCCTTCTTTCCCCGCTTCTCGGGCTCAAGGTAATATGGCTTTTCAAAGAGCATCGGTTCGATGTCAGCCAGGTCCACAAAGCGCTCAATCTCGATCGTCTTGGTGAGTTTTGGCTGCACCGCCTCCAATTCCTTCTCATCAAGAAGGATGAACTCCCCCTCGTCATGCTCGTAACCCCTCACGAGGTTTTCCCACGCGACTGGTTTGCCAGTCTCCGCGTTCACCTTTTCGTAGCGGATCCTCGCGTGGTTCGTCTTATCGACCAGGTTGAGCTTGATCTCGGACTCCTGCTCGGCGCTCGCCAAGCCGACGGGGATATTGACCAAGCCGAATGCGATCGCGCCTTTCCAGATTGAGCGGGTGGCCATAGCGGCATGCTTCGCTCACTGCATGCCAATCCGTCAGATCAGGAGAGATGCCATCCCGGGATTCAAAGGCCGCTCATTCATGAATATTTGCATGGTTGCGCGGTGTTTTTTGCAAATGGCAATGACGGAAGTTGGGAGGCGCTCATCCCAATTTTTTCAGCCACTTCTTCAGCGATTGGACGGAGACGCGTGGCGGCGGATAGCGGAAGCTGATCTCCGGCCAGAGGGAGCGCGACATGATGCTGCGCTCGCGGGTGAACGTATCGAAGGTCGCGCGACCCCGGTAGCGTCCCGTCCCGCTTGCGCCCACGCCACCGAAGGGGAGATCCGGTCCCGTGATCTGGAGAATCGTATCATTGAAGCAAACACCGCCCGAGCATGTAGCGGCGACGATGCGGTCCTGCAGCCTGCGGTCGCGGGTGAAGGCGTAGATGGCAAGCGGAGGAGGGGATTTGCGAACGCGGGCCAATGCCTCGTCGAGACTGGCGCATCCGATGACGGGAAGTATCGGGCCGAAAATTTCCTCCGTCATCGCCGGAGCATCGTCCGGGAGGTCGGTGAGTATCGCGGGTTCTAGCCGTAGCGCATCGACGTCATGGCCGCCTCCGTGGGCTACGCGTCCCATGGCGAGATAGCCGGTCAACCGGTCGAATTGATGTCGGTTCACGATCTTGGCGAGATCGCCGGTGCCAAACTCGACGAAGGCGCGGGCCAGTGCAGCGACGAGCGGCTCCCTGAGGCGGTGGTCCACCCAAACGTGATCCGGAGCGACGCACGTCTGCCCGGCATTCAGATATTTTCCCCAGGCGATGCGGCGGGCGATGACGTCGATGGATGCCGACATACGGTCAAGTTCGCCGTCAGCGGGGAAAACAAGCACAGGGCATTTGCCCCCGAGTTCTAGGGTCACCGGCACCAGTCCCGGGGCCGCTGCTGCCAGGATCTGCCGTCCCGTCTCCGTGCCTCCCGTGAAGAAGATGTGGTCAAAGGGCATCTTCGCGAGAGACATCGCCAGGTCCGAGCCCCCCTTCATCACGCACACCTCTTCCGGATCGAAGACCTCGCCGATCAGCCGCTCGATGACCGCTGCCGTGGCCGGAGCGTGTTCCGACGGCTTCAGCACTGCAGTGCAACCTGCGGCCAGTGCGCCGACGAGCGGAGTCAGCAGGAGCTGCGCTGGGTAGTTCCAAGGCCCGATGATAAGCACCGAGCCGCAGGCCTCACGCTCAACCCGGGCGCTTCCGGGCCAAGCCATCATGGGCACCTTGCAGCGCTGTGGCTTCATCCAGCTCTTCAGGCTCTTCAAGGCATGAGTCAACTCCTGGCGGACGAGGTGAATCTCGGACGTGTAGGCTTCGATCGGAGCCTTGCCGAGGTCGTCCTCCAGTGCGTCCATCAAGGCTTCATCGTGTAGGTCGAGCGCCGACAGGAGTGCCCGCAGGGAGTGACGCCTTTGTTCAAGCGTTCTCGCCCCGTGGGCTGCCAGCCAGGTGCGTTGCTCCCCGGGTGTGACGACTGTGGACATGAAGGTCAGCCATCATCGGCGCGAGCAGGAGATTCTCTAGCAAAAAAGGGAAGTCGCGCGATAGTCGCACGTGGTGATCGGAAAGCCCCCAGAAAAGAAACACGTGATCGTCATTGGAGCAGGATTGGGCGGCATCTCCGCGGCTATCTCGCTGTCTCAGCAGGGCTATCGCGTCAGCATTTTCGAAAAGAACGGCCAGATCGGTGGAAAGCTGAACGTGCTTCGTCGTGATGGCTACACCTTCGATCTGGGGCCTTCCATCCTCACGCTGCCCTACATCTTCGAGCGCTTGTTTGAGCGTTCGGGCAAAAGGATGGAGGATTATATCTCCATCCAGCCGGTCCGGCCGCACTGGCGGAATTTCTTCGAGGATGGAATCTCGATCGACCTGCATCCCGATCCGGAGGTGATGGGTGTGGAAGCGACGAAAGCGGGAGAAGACCCTGCGGCGGTGAAACGCTTCCTGGAGTATTCAGGCAGGCTCTTCGATCTGGTGGACGAAGGGTACTTCCAGGAGGGCCTCGACACCGCGAAAGACTTCTCCCGGCATTACGGCTTCCTGCAGTTCACCAAGTTCGACTTCTTCCGGACGATGCATGGTGGAGTGAAGCGGCACCTCAAGACGGCGAAGATGCGGGCGATCTTCGACTACTTCATCAAGTATGTGGGCTCTTCCGCTTACCGGGCTCCCGCTTTCATGAACTGCCTCCCGGCGATCCAGTTCCGGCACGATCTGTGGTACGTCCCCGGAGGCCTCTATGGCATCGCCACCGGGCTGGGAAAGCTGATGGGAGAACTCGGCATCGAGGTCGCGGTCGACAGCCCGGTGCGGGAGATCCGCCGGGATGGCGACCGGGTCACGGGCGTCGTCACGGGGGACGGCGTCCTCCATCCCGCAGACATTGTGGTGTCGAACATGGAAGTCATTCCCGCGTATCAGCAGCTTCTGGGAGAGGATGATGCATTCATGAAATCGTTGGAGCGATACGAGCCATCTTGCTCAGGGTTGGTCCTGGAACTCGGGCTCGACACGACCTACCCGCAGCTCGCTCATCACAATTTCTTCTTCTCTGCGGATCAGAAGCAGCACTTCCGGAGTGTCTTCAAGAAACGCCGTCTGCCTGATGATCCCACGATCTACCTTGTGGCGGCATCCCGAAGCGATCCATCTGTCGCACCGCCCGGATGCGACACCCTGAAGATCCTCCCACATATCCCCTACATCGACGACGCGAATCCGCTCGGCCCGGACGACTACGCGGCATTCAAGGAGCGCGTCCTCGACAAGCTGGAGCGCATGGGGCTGCACGACCTGCGGAGGCGCGTCGTCGTCGAGCACCTCTGGACGCCACACGACATCCGGGAGCAATACAACTCGAACAAAGGATCGATCTACGGGGTGGTCTCGGACCGGTTCAAGAATTTCTCGTTCAAGGCACCGAAGCAGAGCACGCGGTACCCGAACCTCTTCTTCGTCGGCGGATCGGTGAATCCGGGAGGGGGGATGCCGATGGTGGTCCAGTGCGGGCAGAATGTTTCCGACAAGATCGTGGAATGGGACCGGAATTGATCATCTGCTCCCTAGGGGGCGTGGCATGGCTGATGTCGCTCGGCTTGCTCCGTCGCCTACAGGTCCCTGCGTCGGGTGCGGGAACGCGGGGGATGGCACGCGAGGTGTCCATCGTGATCCCGGCGCGAAATGAGGCGAGGAACCTGCCGCTGCTCCTGGAGTCGATCGCCATTCAGTCCCAACAGCCCATTGAGGTGATCGTGGTCGATGACGACTCCAGCGATGGTACCCCTGAAATCGCCAGCGCAGCCGGTGCCCGGGTGATCGGCCCCGGACCGCTTCCCGAGGGCTGGCGCGGGAAGACTTGGGCGTGTGCCCGCGGGGCTGACGAGGCTCGCGGGAGACTTTTGATGTTCCTAGATGCCGATTGTCGCTTCGAGCCTGGAGGGCTTGAGGCGGTTCTGAGGCGCTATGCGGGAGGTGCCTTGGCGGTATGTCCGTTCCACGTGGTGGAAAGGCCGTATGAATGGGGATCAGCCATCTTCAACATCGTCATGGTGGCGAGCACCGTGCCGCACGGGCTTTTCGGCCAGTGCCTGCTGATTGATCGCGAAAGCTATCAGAAGGCCGGCGGCTACGAGGCCGTTAAGGGAAACATCCTTGAGAATGTGAATTTTTGCCCGCGCATCCGGGCGACTGGTGGAGCGACCTCCGCGATGCCGGGAAAGGGTGTGCTGAACTTCCGGATGTATGCTGGGGGCCCGCGTGAGATGATCGAGGGATGGACAAAGGGCTTCGCAGCAGGAGTTGCTTCTACGGCTGGCTCCACCGTGGCGCTGATTTCGGTTTGGATCAGCGGCCTAATTTTCGGGATGGTCGCGCCGTTCGTTACTCCATGGGGGTGGTGTGTCTATGGTGCCTTCGCCCTACTGATGGTCGCGATGTTGAGGCGCGTTGGAAATTTTCCGATGGTCGCGGGACTGCTCTACCCGGTCTTGCTCGTCTTCTATCTGACCGTCTTCATCCGATCTCTTGGTCCGGCCGGAAAGAAGGCCACGTGGAAGGGGAGGAGTCTCCATGCTCCTTGAGTTACCGCTGGGGTGGACGATTGCCCTGAATGCCGTCGGCCTTCCGGCGATGCAGATGGGACTGGCATGGGCATTCACCCGCATGCCTGCCACAATTTTTGAGCGACCTCCGGCGGCATCGTCGGATCTTCGGGAGAGCACGCTTGCAAAGTTATTAGCGGTGAAGCGCTGGAAACACCTGATGCCCGACGGCGCGAGTTGGTTTCGTGGGGGATTTTCCAAGGCTTCCTTGAAGGGTGGCGATCCTTCCCATCTGCGCCGCTTCGTCGTGGAGACCCGGCGCGGGGAAGCTTGCCACTGGGCCGCCTTGGCAACGGGACCGGTCTTCTTTCTGTGGAATCCTTTATGGGCCGACGCCGTCATGGTCTCAGCCCTACTGCTGCTCAACTTGCCCTGCATAGCGATCCAGCGCTACAACCGCATCCGCTTCGAGCGCCTGCTGGCAAAGTACCGACACCGCTACAGCAACGCCCCCGCGAGATCGGATCTTTCGTAGGCCACGCCTCGCTTGTCACAGATCATGTTCGATGAAATGCGACCGCTTTCATAGATGGTGGGCAGGCCGCTTCCTGGATGAGTGCCGCCGCCGACGAGGTAGAGATTCTCGTATCCCCGCATGCGGTTGTGCGGACGGAGGTAGAGCATTTGGTCCAGGGTGTGGGCGAGATTGAAGGTGGCTCCCATGAAGACATCCAAGCCGTCGCGCCAAGACGCCGGTGTCAGCATGCGCTCGGCCACGATGTGCTGCCGCAGGTCCTTTAGTTGGGTGCGCTGCTCGACACGTTCCAGCACCTGCTCGCGATACTCCGGCGCGAGCTTCTCCCAGTCGAGGCCGTGGCGGGTATTAATGGTCGGGACCAGGATGTAGATACCGGATTTACCCTTTGGCGCGACGAGCGGGTCGCAGACACAGGAGTTCCGCACGTAGATCGACATGTCCCGTGAGATCTCTTGCTCACCTTGGATCTGCTCGACATTGCGGTGGTAGTCGTCTGCGAAGATAATGTGGTGGTGCGCCTGGTCGTCGTAGACCTTGTCCAGCCCGAGGTAGAGCATGAAGGTGGAGCAGGAGAATTTCTTCCTCTCGAGCTTGGCGGGCGCCTCCGCCCGCTTGCCCATCAGCGTGGTGACGGCATGGGCATAGTCGGCATTGAGGATTGCCTCATCGCATTCAAGCAACTCGCCATCGGCCAGCTCCACTCCGGTGACCCGCTTGCCACTGAATCGCAGTCCCTTCACAGGACATCCCAGCCTCAGCTTCCCGCCATGCTCTCCGAAGACCCGCGCCATCGCGTCGGAGATACGGCACAGGCCGCCCTGCACGTGATAGATGCCGAACTTGTATTCGGTGTAGGAGAGAATGCTGAAGAGCGCGGGACACCGCCAAGGCGACATCCCGAGATACTTCGCCTGGAAGGTGAAGGCCAGCTTCAACCGGTCATCCGTGAAGTAGCGGTCAAGCACGTCGACAACGGAATTCGTGGTGGCCACGTAAGGAAGGGCCTTCAGTAGTGTGGTGTTGAGGTAGGCACGCAACTCATGGTAGGGACGCTGGAGGCACGGATAGATCGTCCGCATCTTCTTGGCGTGGTCCTGCATGAACCGACGGAAGCCATCCGCATTTCCTGGGAAGGCGCGCTCGATGTTCTCCGCCATCCGTTGCGGGTCTGGAGTGGTCTCCATCGAGGTTTCACCCCACGACAGGCGGGTCATCGGGTCCAGCAGCCTGAAATCGAGATAGTCGTCCGACCGTCGGCCAGCCTCTTCAAAGGCCTCGTCGAGCGTGAACTTCTGATGCAGGAAAGTCGGACCGGTATCGAAGGAGTATCCGTCGAATGCCAGTTCTGCATTCCTCCCGCCGACGCGCTCCTGCTTTTCACAGATGGTGACGTCGAATCCGCGTCGGGCGAGAATCATCCCGGCGGTAAGCCCACCCGGTCCCGCCCCGACAATTACCACGCGATTTCGTGCTCCCATCTAACCGGCGACTTTATGCAAAGCCTGCGGCTTCACAAGTGAAGGCAGTATATTTTCCCGCACGAAGGAGGAACCCGCGATTCCTCCCGTTAGGCTCCAGCCTTCAACTCTTTCAAAAGTTGGTCGAGAGGAACGGATACTATAGCGGAAGCCTTGTCGCTCATGGCGTAGGGAAGTACGAGGGTATTGTTGTGAATCAATCCTCCACAGCTATAGACGACATTGGGGACGTAGCCCTCCCGCTCGTTTCCTTCTGGCGACAGTAGCGGACGCTTCAGTCTGCCGATGACTCGGGTGGGATCATCCAAGTCGAGGAGTGCGGCTCCGATGCAGTATTTTCTCATCGGCCCCACGCCGTGCGTGAGGACGAGCCAACCTTCCTCCGTTTCCATCGGTGACCCGCAGTTGCCGATCTTGACGGACTCCCACATCTCCGCGGGTTTCATGAGGATTTCCGGGTCGTTCCAGTGGTGGGGATCGTTCGCGAACATGATCAGGAGGTTCTCGTCATCCTGTCTGGAGAGCATCACGTAGCTCCCGTGGATGCGCCGGGGGAACAGCGCCATCCCCTTGTTCTGAACGGCATTCCCGTTCAAGGTCAGCACCCGGAAGTCCAGGAAGTCCTTGGTCTCGATCATCTGGGGCAAGATCGCCCTGCCATTGTACGCGGTGTAGGTCGCACGATAGATCACTGATCCGTCATCTTCGACGAATTGGACAAAGCGCGCATCCTCGATGCCATTGCTTTCATTGGACGAGACCGGGAAGAGGATGCGCTCGCTCATCGCGAGCTTGTCGGAAAACCGAAGCTCGTAGTTCGAGTCAGCCAGCCACATCACGCATTCCAGCGTGCGTGACAGGTCTCGTGACGGATTCTTGTTCTGGTGTCGGAGGTGGCGGATGGTGTTCTTCAATTCGCTGCGGGAGAAGTGATCCCCTAGCGATTCCAGCAGTTCGGGCGTCCACTCGTTCTCGAAGCCCATTTCCTGCAACTTGCTCCGGAAGCTTTCCTTTTCGTAGGAGGGGTTCGGCAAGACCTCGGGGACCGTCACGAAGCGGGTGACAGGATCAAGGTGTATTCCTCCGTCGGCGTGGATCTGGCCGCTGCGGAACTCGATGGAAGAAATGTGACCCTCTCCCGTCGCGCGAAGGCTCATCACAAACCGGAGGGCACCTTCTGCCACACCGTCCTGCACGGGATGTGGCACGATGGAAGGATTGAAAAGCGCCGCCGATTCAAGGGCGTATTCTCCCGAGAAAAGAGCTCCGATGAGTAGCTTGCGCTGATGGGACAGGGCTCGGTGGGTGAAGACGTGAGACTCGATCTTGGCATAGTGCTGGAGAAGCAGTGAATCAATGTCGAAATGCCGCTCCTGAAACTCGGCCTTCACGTCAGCCAACTGCTGCGCAACCTCGTCCTCGGATAGGGCCAAGGTGCGCCCGATTACCGTCGTGATCCGCTTTGCATCTCCCGGGATGAAAGGGCGGATGATGACCCGTGAGCTTTCCGGGGACAGGTTGAGATCGTGCCGGCGGAGTGGGATCTTTTTCATGCGATCTGTTTCACGGTCTCGGTTTTCGCCGCCATGGCATCGCGCAGTTCGGCGAGGGAAAGGGAGAATGCCAATGATGACTCCGCGCCTTGGTTTGCATTGACCCTATCAGGTTGCAGGCCATCACAGCAGCCCCCGGTGTCTGCGTCATGGAGCGGGAGGCCCACGTCATTGCGCCCCAGGAACCATTCGAAGGCCCGCTTGGCAGCATCCAGCCAGGAAGACTCGCCGGTCACCTGCCATGCGGATAGGCATGCAGCCACCGTGGCCTGGGCTTCCAGCGGTTGTTGGTCGAAGTCCGCCCGGTCTCCATCGCGGCTGTAGAAGCCATTGTTACCAATTGGACGAAAGTGGCCAAAATCGGCAGTCTGCACCTTCATTAACCACTCAAGGGAGGCAAGACCGGCCTCCAAGGCACCACTTTCAGGCAGTTCGCTGCCGGCAAGTATCAGTGCTTGGGGAATGCGAGCGTTATCATAGGTGAGAACATCCTCGAACCAGTTCCACTCGTCTCCGGCGCACTCCTGCCAACATTTCAGCAGGCGCTCGACCATGATGCCTCTCAGCCGGTGGACACCGAGATCGCTTGGATAGGCACTCAGGTACTCCTGCATTCCCAGCAGCGCGAACGCCCACGCCCGGGGAGAGGAAAAATGCTCTACCACGGGCAGACCGCGCTGAAAAAGGTCGATGCACAGAAGGCGCCACCCATCACGGCGCGATCCGGCCGCCCCTCTTCCAACAGCCCACAGCGCCCTGCCATGGCTGTCCTCGCTGCCTGCTTCTTCCAGCCACTGTCTTGAGTGGCTCATGAAGTTACGGAACCGACCATTCCCCTGGTTGAATGCTGAAGCGAGAAACGCCAGGTAGGTGCTGGCCATCAATCTGAGCGCAGGCTGCGCTGCTGCTGACTCGAGTTGGACGGTGAGGATGAAGGCCCGGGCATTGTCATCAGTGCAGTAGCCCTCGTGGTAATTGGGGATATCGAAGGTCGCATGCTGGAAAAGGCCGGTCCGATCGGTCAGGCGCTCCAGGTGATCCAGTTTGAGCGGCGGCAGATCTTCGAGTCTCCGGATCGAGGGTGCCGGATGGTCGAGGGGTGTTCCGGCGGCTGCGTTCCCAAAGCTGTCCAAATAGAGTTCCCCGACTCGGGTCCAAGTCATCTCGCGCCCTTGCTTGAAAGCGGTCCTTCGAAGGAGGTCCATTTCGACCGGGTCATCCAGAAGACGGTTGACCGCCGTGCTGATGGCCCCGGCATCGCGTGGCTCGACCAGCAGCCCCCCGCCTCGGGAGAGCAGTTCCTGAGCATGCCAGTACGGCGTTGATATGACCGCTTTGCCGGCACCGAATGCATACGCCAATGTTCCCGACGTGATCTGCGCCTGATTGGGATAGGGGGTCAGATAGATATCCGCGGCTGCGATGTAGCGCTTCAATGTCAGCATATCGACGAAGCGGTTTTCGAAATGGACGTGAGAGGTTACTCCCAGATCATCCGCGAGCTGCTGGAGGCTCTCCCTATACCTCTCACCTTCGTGGGCAACGAGATTCGGGTGCGTGGCCCCGAGGACGACGTAGAGCGCTTCCGGATGGCGTTTGGCGATGGCCGGCATGGACCGAATGGCAAATTCGATTCCCTTACCGGGTCCAAGAAGTCCGAAGGTCAGAAGCACCTTCTTACCTGTATATCCCAGTTCTTTTTTGGATGGATCGCTTTCCGACCATTGGAAGTCGGGGACACCATGAGGGATGACGTCGATCATGGCCCGATCCACGCCGTAAACGTCGCTCAAGATTTCAGCTCCCTTCTCCGCCATTACCACCAACCGCGAGCTTCTCTGGACAAGTTCGTCCATCACCTTCCTTTGGGCGATGTCCGGCGTCCGCAGGATGCTGTGCAGGGTAGTAATCACGGGGACCTTCACGTGACGCAACAGAGGCATGAGGTAGCTCCCGGCCGCCCCCCCGTAGATTCCGAACTCATGCTGAACGCAGAGGGCATCTGCTCCAACTTCCCGCACGTAATCGGCTGCACGCTGGTAGGCTGACGTGTCCGATGGGTCGATGGTGAGTGCGACTTCGGGAGGATAGTCTGATCGGTCGCCCATTGCGATCACCGAGCAGTCCAACAAGGGGTCCGCGCTCGTAACGGCTTGGTAAAGATCTTCGGTGAATGTCGCGATACCGCATCGCTTGGGGACGTAGTTTCCCAGGACAACCAGCTTGCGAATCTTCCGTGTGTTCGAGTCGTTAGATCCGAAGTGCATTTTCTCCCGCCCGGTCGACGTGCCTGATTCCATGCACCCGCCCCAGCCCGTGGCGTGCCGTCGCGTGATATGCTGTAGGGAAGGGGATGACCGATTTGGAGAGGGCAGGAAGTGATGCAAAATAGATCCCAGGCATCGCTTTTTGCACGTGAGTAACCTGGCCCAATGGCTTTCCCCTGTTTGCAATATCGGGAGAGCGTGAGGAGATTCTCGTCACGATTGAATCGGCGACGGCTCTTTCTCGACCGAATTATGGATGGAACATCATCTGCGAAACGGGAAGCTCGATGCTGAATCTGCTACCTTGGAAGTTTCTCGTGAAGCATGCCGCCCGTCGCTACGGCGTTCTGGATCCTGCGACGGTGATGGCTCGCATCCGTGGGTTTGCACAGCCATCGGAAGTGGCAGAGCCATTTGAGCTGCTTCGCGCGGGCATCGTCTTTCATGCCCGTGGACTGGTGAATGCCAAGGCGATTCAGCACAATCTCGACTGGGTATGGCCTCATTGGGTGGAGCAGCAATTCAATCCTGCATCGCCTTCTTTCGTCCCCCGGGCATTCTCCTTTAGCCACATCAATCTTACTCACAGGAATTGGACCGCGGTGGGAATGCCTGACGTCGCGGCCTATCCCATCGTCGATCCAAGGGGCCTGGTGACACCGTTGCATGATGGCTGGTCACTGGACTTCTGGATCGTCACCGAGTCCCGCAAGCGACTTCTGCCAAGCAAGCTCGACGAGTCCGCAGTCACCCAACAGCTCGATTTCTCCGATGACCTGAAGATCCGGACGGTCTCCCGATCAAATGAGATGGAACTGGAGCTCGTGACGCAGATGGTCGGTCGTCCCGATGAAGCTCCCAAGGCTAGTACGAGTATCCGTGCATCGGCCCAGGAAGACGGATGGCTGGTGGTCGCGATACGTCCCTACAATCCGGAAGGCATTCAGTTCGTTCACAAGATTGAGATGGAGGCGTCGGGGAAAGCCTTCCGGGTCAACGACGAGGCCACCGTGGATTTCGGTGAAGCTCCCGTATCCCTGCGCATGGCCCATTATGCGGAAGGTGACGTTTACCTGAACCTGCCGGGTGACAAGGACCAGAAGCAGGTCAGTTGCAGCACCGGTATGGCGACAGCCGCAGCGCTGTTCCGCATCGAGGCCGGGAAGCCGCGGGAACTGTCGGTTTCGGTCTCGCTTGAGCGGGATCTGGGACGCGGCGCAATACGTAGGCGCTCATGGACGGAAGCATTGAAAGGCACCGCTCGGCTGGAAGTGGCCGATAGCCGCATGAAGTTCCTCTATGACGCGGCGATGAGGACCGTCGTGCTACTGTCTGCGGACGAACTGGTACCAGGTCCCTACACTTACCGCCGGTTCTGGTTCCGGGATGCCTGCTTAATGCTCCACCCGCTTCTCACGCTCGGGCTGCCGGAGGCCGCGGACAGGATCATCGGAAAGTTTGCTCCGCGGCAGACCGCGGCAGGCTATTTCCTTTCACAGGAAGGAGAGTGGGACTCGAATGGCCAGGTCCTGTGGATCGCCGCACGGCAATGTGCGCTTCGCCACCGATTGCCGGACCCGGAGCTTGATAAAGCGCTGAGAAAAGCTGTCCGCTGGCTCGCGAAGAAGCGACTGACAAAGGATGATCCCGCAGGCACACGGGGTCTGCTTCCCGCAGGTTTCAGTGCCGAACATCTCGGGCCTAACGATTACTACTACTGGGATGATTTCTGGGCATGGGGGGGCTTGACCGCGATGGCGAGGGAATGGCGTCGCCACGAGCAGCACGAGATTGCCGAGGAAGCCGAAAAGCTGGCTAAAGGGTTTGCGACAGACATCGGCCGGAGCATTGAGTCAATTCCGGAACGCCGGTCCAAGGGGGCCATCCCGGCCGCCCCCGGGCGGAGGATGGATGCCGGTGCCATTGGCTCCATGGTGGCGGACTATCCGCTGCAGCTCTACCCGGCTGGAGAATCCCGCATCATGGCGACGCTCGACTGGCTGATGGATCACTGCTTCCACGGCGGGGGCTTCTTTCAGGAGATGATCCACTCGGGTATCAACGCCTACCTTACCTTGGATCTCGCTCAGACGCTCCTGCGTGCCGATGACCCGCGTTTCATGGGACTCGTGCGTCGCGTCGCCGAACTTGCCTCGCCCACCGGCCAGTGGCCGGAAGCGATTCACCCGTCAACGGGCGGCGGCTGCATGGGCGATGGCCAACATGGGTGGGCCGCGGCTGAATGGCTGATGATGATGCGAAGCTGCTTCGTGAGGGAGGAAGAAGATCATCTGGTGATCGGATCCGGGATCCTGCCTGAATGGTTGGGTTCGCCGATGTCCTTTGGGCCGACACTGACTCCGTGGGGGCAGGTTTCGGTTCGCCTCGATGATGGGCGGCTGGAGATCGAGGCGACATGGCATGATCAGCCTCCCCGTCTGATCGTGGCAGTTCCCGGCTACCGGAGGATTACAGAAAGCGGAAGCGAACGGAATTTCACACTCGAGCCGGTATGAAAATCGCCATGTTCACGAATACCTACCTCCCGCATGTGGGTGGGGTAGCGCGGTCGGTGCAGACTCTGGAGGAAGCATGCCGGGCGCGAGGTCACGAGGTGAGGGTGATCGCCCCCGAATTCAGCGGAGCAGAGCCTTCACCCCATGTCTTACGTGTGCCGGCGATCCAGAACTTCAATGGCAGTGACTTCTGCGTGCGCCTGCCGATGCCGAGCATCGTCCGGGACTTCCTCGACGATTTCCAGCCGGACCTCATCCATAGCCACCATCCCTTTCTTCTCGGAGACTCCGCCCTGCGTGAGGGATGGAAAATGAAGGTTCCTGTAGTCTTCACCCATCACACTCTCTATGAACGCTACACCCACTACGTGCCGCTTGATTCGGATGCACTGAAACGGATGGCCGTTCAATTGGCCACCGACTACTGCAACCTGTGTGATGCGGTCATCGCCCCGAGCGAAAGCATTGCTGACCTGTTGGCCGACCGGGGGGTGACGACTCCGATCCATGCGATTCCGACAGGCATCGAGCCGGCAAACTTCGAAAAGGGTGATGGGGCTGGCTTTCGTAAGCGGGCAGGGATTTCAGGGGATTCGACAGTAATCGGCCATGTCGGCCGCCTCGCTCCCGAAAAGAACCTGGGATTTCTTGCCGAAGCATTGATTCCCGCCCTTGAGGCTAGTCCCGGTAGCATCTTTCTCCTCGTCGGCGATGGCGACTCCCGTGGGAAGATGCTCGACCGCTTCAAGGAAGCAGGGCTCGAAGACCGCGTCCACGCGCCGGGCAAGCTGACAGGGGCGGACCTTTGGGACGCATATGCCGCGATCGATTGCTTTGCTTTCGCATCGCAGACTGAGACGCAGGGAATCGTTCTAGCAGAGGCGATGGCAGCAGGGATTCCTGTGGTGGCCCTCGACGGTCCGGGGGTGCGTGAGATAGTCCGCGACGGGACGAATGGCTCATTGCTGGCTGCCTGTGCGAGCGCCGAGCAGTTCTCTCAAGCCCTAGTCGAGATCCTTGGTGATCCTTCCCTGCGCGAAAAGATGGCGGACGAAGCCCGCCTTTCTGCCCGGGAGTACGACAGGGTCCTTTGCTCGGACAAGATGATCGAATGCTATACACGATTGATTTCCGATCAACCTCCCAGGGAGGCCCCGGAAAGTTCACCGTGGGATCGGCTTGTCGCCGGAATTGAGATCGAGTGGGAACTGCTCGCAGCCAAGGTCTCGGCTGTGACGGCGGCAGTCGTCGAAACTCCAGCCACACAAGCGCGCCTTGATTAGTCGCATCACAGCCCGTCTTCGCTGGCTGCGGAGAGTCGTGAATCGGACGCGACTCGCCTCACACTTGCTGGGCGTGAAGCTGCCAAAAGGCGAAGCTGACCATCCCGGGCTGATCATTGTCCAGATTGACGGCCTCTCGCGAACCCAATTCGAGCACGCGATCTCGAAGGGAAATCTTCCGTTTCTATCGAAGCTAATCCGCAGGGAGCATTTCACCGTGGAGAGCTTTTACTCCGGCGTGCCGTCTACGACGCCTGCAGTGCAGGGAGAAATATTCTACGGCGTCCGGGCCGCGGTCCCGGGATTCCAGTTCCTTCATCGTGCGTCGGGCAAGGTGATGCGGATGTATGAGGCGGAGTCTGCCGCTGTGATCGAAGACGAGCTTCGCAGCCGGAATGAGGAGCCGTTGCTGCAGGATGGATCGAGTTACTCCAACATCTACCGGGCAGGCGCGTCTTTCACCCGCTATTGTTCGCAGGACCTTGCGTCGACGGAGGTCATGCGGCGCGCCAATCCGTTGAAGTGGTTTGTTCTAGGCATCGCCTACCTGCCAAAGCTGCTACGTATGGCGGGTCTTGCGGCACTCGAATTCGTCATCGCGATCGCCGATGCTTTCAAGGGGCTCTACGCACGCGAGAAAGCTCTGAGCGAGTTGCTATTCGTGCCAGCGCGAGTGGTGGTGTGCATCATCCTCAGGGAAGCGGTTCGGTTCAGGATCCTCCTGGATATCGAACGCGGGGTCCCCGTCATTCATGGAAACCTTCTCGGCTATGATGAGCAATCGCATCGCCGCGGCCCCAGGTCCGAATTTGCGCATTGGACACTCAAAGGAATCGACCGGGCAATCCGCGACATTTACCGGGCCGGAGATCACTCGGTATATCGCGATTACGAGGTGATCATCTATTCGGACCATGGTCAGGAACATACGGTCCCCTATGAAAGGAAGCACGGACGTGAGCTGCATGCTGCCTTGGCTGAAGTTTTCTCGTCCGGTCCGATGGCGGGAACTGCCGTGTGGATGAGAAGGAATTCCGACCTTTTGGGAAATACGGTGGGTCGATTTCGCAACCTCGTAGGCCTCCGGCCGGACACTTCCGCTGCCAGTGGAGTGCCGCAGCCGGACAGCCAAGTGATCGTCACGGCCATGGGGCCGCTTGGGCACATCTATTTTCCCCGCCCTCTGACAGTCGCCGAGCTTGAGGGATACGTGACAGAATTGATCAGAGTGGCAGGGGTGCCTTTGGTCCTTCGCCCGCAGCAGGACGGTACTGTTCAGGCGACAAACGCGAGAGGGACCTGGTCTCTGCCTGCCCAAGCTGATGAGGTATTGGGGGCCTCACACCCGTTCTTGGAAGAGGTGGCTCAGGATTTGGTATCACTCTGCTTCCATGAGAATGCCGGCGACCTCGTAATCTCCGGATGGAATCCCAACGGCCAACCTCTGAGCTTCCCGATGGAGAATGGCGCGCATTGCGGCCCGGGGTCTGAGGAAACGCGAGGCTTCCTCCTGGTGCCCGACCGCATTCGGCGATGGCATCATGCCAGGCTTCCGGCCACGGGGGCTCGCGTGCGGGGTGAAGATCTGCACAAGATCGTCCGTCACTTCTTGAATCGCGATGGGATTCCCGAGGAGAAGTCCGCAGAGAAGAGGGGAGGTAGGAAGGAGCTGTCGCTTCGGGTGATGACTTACAACATCCACAGCTGCGTCGGGCTCGACCGAAAGATCCGGCCCGAAAGGGTCGCCAGAGTGATCAATCACTTCGATCCTGATATCGTCGCCGTTCAAGAGGTGGATTGCCATCGGGTGCGCAGCCGGGGACATGATCAGGCCCAGTTGATCGCTGAACATCTGCGGATGTCCCATGTATTTCACGCGATGTTTGAGGAGGAGCGCGAGCGCTACGGGATTGCGATCTTCTCCCGCTACCCGCTGACGACCGTGAAGTCCGGCTATCTCACAGAGGCGGATCCCCGATTGTTTAAGGAGGCGAGGGGAGCCATATGGGTCAAGGTCGCCACGGAGGAAGGGAGGTCGTTTCACTTTCTCAACACCCACTTCGGACTTGGCCGGGCGGAGCGTCTTCAACAGGCCGAGGTGCTCCTCGGGGATGAATGGTTGGGATCGCTACCGGCGACTGAGCCTGTGGTCGTGGCGGGAGACTTCAATTCGGGCCCCCGTTCCCGAGCTCTTCAGGGATTCCAACGGCGTTTCCAGGATGTGCAGCGCGTGCTGCCGGGTCATGTGCCGATCCCCACATTCTCCTCGGCATTCCCGCTTCTCAGGATCGACCACCTTTTCGTCAGCAAACACTTCACTGTGGATGGGATAGGGAAGCCGGTGTCGCCGGTGGCCCGGATGGCCTCCGATCATTTGCCGCTCTTCGCAGAACTCACGCTCCAATGACATTGGTCCATCAGATCCGACAGCACCGGATGAAGATACTCATCTTCATCGTCGTGGTCATCGTCGCGATGGTGGCGTGGATCTACCGCGAGCAGCTGGACCGGGAAGCCATTGTGGCATTCGCGGAGAGTCTTCCGCTGCCCGTTTTTATTGCCGCATTTCTGTTCCTGCCGCTGGTTGGCTTTCCGATCACACCTCTGCTCGTGGTCGCAGGCATCCGCTTCGGCTTCGCCTGGGGCATGGCTCTGGCCACCGGAGCGATCTTCTTTCACAACGCCGCTGCTTTCCAGCTCACTCACGGGTGGTTCCGCGAACGCCTCACGAAGAAGCTGGCGCGATCGGGCCATGCGATACCGTCGATCGATCCGAAACACCAGGTCTGGTTCACCGCTCTGTTCGCGGCGATCCATGGCCCGCCGTATGCGATCAAGCTTTATC
This sequence comes from Luteolibacter flavescens, assembly GCF_025950085.1. Classification (NCBI taxonomy): domain Bacteria; kingdom Pseudomonadati; phylum Verrucomicrobiota; class Verrucomicrobiia; order Verrucomicrobiales; family Verrucomicrobiaceae; genus Neoluteolibacter; species Neoluteolibacter flavescens. The sequence goes on along the minus strand of NZ_JAPDDS010000008.1, from coordinate 10,658 downwards.
TCCTCGCGCTCACCGAGGTCCCATTCCGGATCTACTTCTGGATCGGTGCTCCCATCTACGCATTCTTCTGCGTGATACCCGTCGGCGCAGGAAGCGCAGTGAGCACCATCAAGCCATGGGTAATCTACGTGCTTGCCGTCACCTCATTCATACTTCTTGCAGGTGGACTTCTTCTTAAAGGGAGATGCTTGAAGGATAACCAGAAGCCTAGCTGATTAGGTGGTGGTGCGGTGACATCGAGCATCGCAAGATGCCTGAAGGCACGCGGCTCGTAGAGGCTATCTTAAAAGGCACTGGTACTCGAATTTCGGGTGTGTCAGGCTTCGTTCATGGATTTGACCGAGGCGCAATGGGCGGTGCTGGAACCTCTTCTGCCGAGCGACAACACCGGGCCGACGGGACGTCCGAGAGCTGATCGCAGGACCATTCTCAACGGCATTCTCTGGATCGTACGCACCGGCGCCCAGTGGGCGGATCTGCCCACCCGCTACGGGTGTCCACCGGTGCTTCCAGGAATGGGAACAGCAAGGGGTCATGCGCGGCCTGCTGCGTGCCTTGGCCGACGACCTTCGCGACCGCGGCAAGCTCGACGTCAGTGAGTGCTTCGTCGATGCGACCTTCGCCTCGGCGAAAAAGGGGGCGATGGAATTGGCAACACCCGCAAGGGCAAGGGGGGCAAGATCATGGCAATGATCGACCGCCATGGTCTTCCTGTCGCCGTCTGCACGGAAAGCGCTGGCCGGGCCGAAGTAAGCTTGGTCCAGCTGTTGTTCGACTTCATGTTCATCGAAGTGCTGCCGGAGCGCCTGATTGGCGACCGCGCTTATGACAGCGACAAGCTCGACGAAGAACTGCGGCAGCGAGGGGTGGAAATGATCGCCCCGAACCGCTGCAACCGCTGGCAATCCCAAGACCGCCGGCCCTTGCGGCGCTACAAGCGGCGGTGGAAGGTCGAGCGGTTCTTCGGCTGGCTGCACAACTACCGGCGGCTGGTCAGCCGGTGGGAACGCAAGGCACGGAACTACCAAGCCCTGGTGGAACTCGCCTGTGCCGTCATTCTCCTCAATGCTCTTTTGAGATAGCCTCTAGCGTTGTTGTAGCGGCAGCGACGCGTCTAGTGTGCTATTGCTGCCCCTCGACGTGTTCGCGCCGGTCGGCTATAGTTGATCGCCCGCGTTTTACGCAGGGCTAACACGCACCAAAATTGGCGGCGGTTTTCGGCCGCTCGGGGTGAATTTTTCACCGCTTTGTCATGCCCTTTCAGAGACTCCTGCTCTTAAACTAACTGCGATTTCAAAGTTTCTCCGGGTTCGGCTCTCGTGTCGCTCCCGCCGATTTGATCACCGTCGCTCCCGAAAGAAATTCCCGGGCTTGGTGAATTCGGTGCCGGCGCAGTGGTCCCTTTGCAGGGAACCACTGAGCTTATTGCATTCCCTGGATGGAGCCATTCGTATGCTTTCAACTCACTCTTACGAGCTCTGAACTATCACCGGGGGACCTGTCGCGGTAAATCCGGCTTTGATGCGTCTGGGACGGCGCATCAGGGTTCAGAGGTGGCCCAGGCTTTCGCCTGCGACTGATTATCCGCGCTGGACCAGACGCGGAACCCTTGTGCCCATTCTTCCTCGCCGTCGTCCGTTTGAGCGGTGCTCGGTACGAGTGCTATGCGGTATGTAAAGCTGCCGCCTCAGCAGAGGGTTCGCCGAATAGGACTTAAGCGAATCTCTCTTTCACTTCACGAGCTTCGTAGGTGGGTACGTGAATTGTTGAATCTCTAAGGCTCTCTCAAAAGTTCACCGAGCCTTCTGCTAACGAATCGATATAGGCCTCCAGAGATGCTCGGTTGATTAGCCTGGTAGCCCGAACTTGCCCAGGCTCCCGAAGAGAAACGGACCGAAATTTCCCAGCATTGATCATCTGATAGAGTTTCGACCTCGAAAGAGAATATTCGCGGCACGCCTCGGTTACTCGGATATATACTGGCCGGGGCGGGGCGTCCGTGCGTGTCTGACTAGCTTCATCGATGCTCATGACGCCGAAAGCCAACCGAGTATGGAGCGGTTGTGTCGAGAAAACGTTGTAATTTAGAGAAGGGCCGAGAATTTATTGCAAGGCCAAAGGCAACCAATTGGATGCATTTAAAGGATGGTGTGGCTGATCTAAATATTGCATAACATTATTGGTGGTAATGATTTGCGTCCGATTTGGGAGTTCTTGATCAGCTGAGAGGTGTGATCATAAAAAGTTGCCTCGAACTGTCGAAAGATTGAATAAAATAATTAAGTTATCCGAAATAACCTGTGACTGAGGTTAGCTTCAGCCATGGTGGCCAACGCGAACTGACAGGATTTCAGAGATTGCCCCAACCAAGTTTGCCATTTGGATGAGAACTAGGTGCGGATTGTGACAGCTAGGGTCGTCTTCTGCTGCGCTGACTAGCAAGCTACGGAGGGACTGTGCCCAGATGCTATAGCGGGCTAATGCTTCTGTTGAATTCTCTTCGTCATGTCCAACGGCTCTGGCGAGGCGATCAAAAAGTTCATCGAAGGAGGATAGTTCGCAGGGCTCGAAGAGGCACGGAACGATCCTATTGCTTCTAGCGAAGCGTTGGGTAATCGCTTCTACTTCATCAAATGTGAGAATTGGCTTCATTTCAACGGCTGTCGCCATTCGTACGTGCCTTGATCAGCTCCAGCCCTTCCTGAAGCTGTTGACCGGATTTTCCTCGAGTGAGGTCGTTACTCCGGATTTGGCCAAAGGGTCCTTGGGTTGAAGCTCCTACGGTGCCGTAGATTTTCACTTCTCCTCCCAGCTGCACGAAGCTCAGCCGCAACGTGACGGAGGGAGTGGAATGGTAGCTGTTCCCCACAGCCATCAGGTACAGAGCAGCGTCTCCCGGAGGCATCTGCCGCTCGAAAGTCAGCATGTTCGATGACTGATCGATCAGGTTGTAGCCGTGTTCCGCCATGGTCTGGATGGCGATGGACTTCGCCTTGCTCATCGGAGGGCGAACGGTGACTTCCGGGCGACCGCTTGGGGTAGGCACCGAGTAGTTTGCACACGACGAGAGGCAGGAGATGGCGATTAGGCTTGAAAGTAAAAGCTTTAGCACGACCGAGACCTAACTGAAGCATCCATTCGTGTCAATTGACACCTGTCAGTAGGCATGTGTCAGAACTACTCGGATTTTGGCAGCGTCTCCAAATGCCGAGCAAGGACGCGGAGGCCTTTCTTTTGGCCTTGGTTGAAGAACTCCGGGAGGAGAGAACGAAGCAAGGGGTGTCTCAGGACAGCTTAGCCACGAAAAGTGGTGTGGATCGAGCCATCATCAGCCGTATGGAACGTGATCTGAGGAGGCCAGGAATTTTGGTCTTCTACGATCTCTCCGCGGCGCTCGGCCTGCCCTTTCAAGAACTGGCGGCTCGGGCGGCTTGCAGATTGGCCGGGAAGCGGAACCGATGATGAGCACGTGAATCGCACCTTGGACAGATCTGTCCAGGGGACTTCACAGAGGCTGCGACTTCCGGTCTCGGGTGGTTGGACAGTTTTGTCCAACGAAGGGCTCCGATCTCATGGCCAACACGACTGGACGCAACTGAATGCTAGCACCTGGTTAGCACGGGGGCTCGAAATCCGCCTTCCATTGCCACAACCAATTGAAAATCAAAGAAGATACGAGGACTGGGACTCGAACCCAGGACCAATTGGTTAAAAGCCAACTGCTCTACCGACTGAGCTATCCTCGCGTTTGGTTCCGCTGCGGAGTGTTTTTCCGGTGGCCGAGCGGTGTCGGCTGCCGGGGCGCAGATGGGTAGAGGGGTGGCAGGGGTTTGGCAAGATGATTTTCCTCTGTGATGCGGGGAGGCCAGGAAGAAAGGCCCTACGAAGACCATTGCCATTTGCCCTGCGGTCGTTAGGTCAGGGAGGAAGTGATGGGGAGCAGGGCACGGAGGTCGTTGCCGGGGCGGTGGATGAGAGTGGCGGGGATGCCGAGGGCGGCGGCGCCTTTGAGATCGGCGTGGGGAGAATCGCCGGCGTGGTGGACGGCTTCGGGTGGGAGGTCGAGGAGGCGCAGGGCGAGGTGGAAGATTTCCGGTCGTGGCTTGCGAGCGCGGGCATCGGCGGAGGTGATGACAGCGTCGAAGTGAAGATCGTGACCGGCGAGGATGGCGTGCAGGCGGAGGTCGAAGTTCGACACCACGGTGAGGCGCAGACCGGCTTCGCGGGCAGCGTGGAGGACTTCGCGGACTTCCGGGAAGACGAGCCAAGCATCGGGCTGGGCGTAGTGGTGAAAAAGGGCGTGGAAACAGGACTCGAGTGTATCCTCGGCGAGGTCACCCGTGGCAGTGTCGGGTAGGGATCGCCTGAGGACGATGGTGACAAGCGAGCGCCACCAGATTCGCTCGGCGGCATCGCCATCGGAATGGGCGGGGTAGTCGGGATCCGGCATGGCGGCGAAGGCGGGGCCGAATGCTTGCCGGACGCGATCCGCCTGCGCGGCGATGCCGTGGGCGGTGGCGATGCGGGTGTAAACATCGGCGACGGATTCGGCGGGCTCGATGAGGGTGCCGGCGGCATCGAGGAGCAGGGCGCGGATCATTGGGGTGAAGATGCTGGGAATTTGATGGTGAACGAGGGCGGTTCTGATGATTGGTGATTCAAGACGGGCACCCACATTGACTCCGGAGATCGATTAAGTTAAGGCAGAGAAGTCACTCATCTACTCAGAAGGAGCGCGATGGGGATCGTCGGGCGATCGTTGCTGGTGCTGGATGAAGGATCATCCGGGAGACGGGATCGGCTGCCATGACAAGTGCATGATGAATAGCAAGCGAAAGGAAGAATACGCAGAGCGGCTGAAAAAGGCTCAGGATCTTTTCCAAGAGGAGATCCATAAGAGAAAAGTCCGCGGAAGGGATGAAAAGGAGGATCGGCTGGCCACGATGAAATCGGCGCTGAAGTGGCAGCGCGTCGAGGACAGGGTGAGGCGCTGGATCTACGATCATCTGCTGGATTTCGAAGACACGAAATTTGAGACCCTTGGTGAGAAGCGTGTGATCTTCTCAAACCTTCATAAGGTTCGCTGGGCCGTTGCCTTGATCGATCTTCCTCCTGTCCCGGAAATCCAGTGGCGACGCCTTGAGGGCATGACTGCTGCGGAGAGTTTCTTTGCGGGACTGAGGCCGCTGCTGGAGTGTCAGGGGGCCATCAGATTCGAACTCTATCGGAGCGGAGGAGGGTCAGGGCTTTACGTCGAGAATATGCGGCGATGGTCCGGGGATGCTTGGACTCCTTCCGGCTTCCTCAACTTCAGGTGTGAGGGTTGGATCGGAGAGTCGGTCTTCCATATCTTGCTGATCGGGAAAGAACGCGCTGCGCTTGTTGACGCTGCGAGTCCAGGTCTCGAAATCTCCTTCTACGGGCCGGATGATCTGTGGGAGGGAGTGAAGGATGCGCTGGGTCTTCCTGAGAGGTGACGACCTCCCTTGGGCTCGCGCTCGCCGTAAGCGGAGCGATCGGACTACGGTGGAGCGTGACGCCACTGCGCCGTTCTGCGTCCGATTTGCCTCGCGGGAACCATGGTATTCCATGTTAGGAAAGTGAGATGCGATGGACATTCCCGCACATGAGGGTGGTGGTATGGGCTCTGCCCCTGCTGGTGGCCGGGGTGGCGATGGCGCAATTCAGGGCCTTCACCAAGGAGCAGAGGCAGGCTGCCACGGGACCGATATCGGGATTGAAGCCGGATCTCCGCAGGGCCTTCAGCGATGTGGGACAGAGCGAGCCGAAGAAGGAGCCGAGCGGTCTCGACTGGCTCGGCTCGCACGAGGAGCCGGGGCAGACCTTCGAGCAATACATCAGCTCGCGGCCTAACCTTCCGGGATCTGTTAGGAGAAAGCTCTACGTGCTGCCTGTCGGGAAATTCGAAAAGGGCATCGCACCGGATCTGGAAAAGCTGAAGGAATACACCGCTGCCTACTATCACCCCATGGTGGTGGAAATGCTTCCGGTGGTGGAGGATGCGGAGGTGCCGGCAAAGGTGCGGGAAAATGTCCTCACCGGGAAGAAGCAGTGGCTGAGCACGGACATCCTGCGCTGGCTGCCGAAGAAGCTGCCTGCTGACGCGTATGCGATGATCGCCGTGACGATGACGGACCTGTATCCGGACGAGGCTTGGAATTTCGTCTTCGGCCAAGCTTCTTTCAAGGACCGCGTCGGGGTGTTCAGCTTCGCGCGATACCATCCTTCGTGGGACGACGAGGCATCCGGCGAAGGCACGGGGAAGCTGGTGCTGGGCCGCGCGGCGAAGGTGCTGACCCACGAGATGGGCCACATGTTCGGCATCCGGCACTGCATCTACTATGAATGTAATATGAACGGCGCAAACCACCTCGCCGAGGCGGATGCCGCACCCATGCACCTGTGCCCGATGTGCCTGCGGAAGATGTATCACGCCGTGCGCTTCGACCCCGCGGAGCGCTACGACACGCTTTCAACATTCTACGGCCAGAATGGCTTCGAAGCGGAGGAGAAGTGGGTGGACAAGGAAGCTGCGGCGATCCGCGAGGCGAAGTGACGATCCGCCCTGTCCTGTCACGCTCCGTATTCTTCGTCGGATACCTGCTCCAGCCACTCGACCACTTTTCCATCGAGTTGTTCCTGGATCGCGATGTGGGTCATCCCGGTCGTCGGGGTGGCACCGTGCCAGTGCCTGAGCCCGGGCGGGAACCACACGACATCGCCGGGGAAGATCTCCTCGATCGGGCCGCCCTCTCGCTGCACCCGGCCCTTGCCCGCTGTCACGATCAGCGTCTGCCCCAGCGGGTGGGTGTGCCAAGCCGTGCGGGTGCCGGGCTCGAAGGTGACGCTGGCCGCCGCGGCTCGCGCCGCTCCCTCTGGCTGGAAAAGCGGGTCTATCCTCACGGCACCGGTGAACCAGCCTGCGGGTCCCTTGCCCGAGGGTTGCGAACCAGCCCTTTGGATGCGGATGTCATTCATGATCGTCGGTCGTGTGGTGTCTGGTGAAGTCGTGCCTGCTGGCTTGCCCGCCATCGCGGCTGGCAGGAGCGCGGTGCCGACGAGGGCAAGGAAGCTCCCCAACTCGCCGCGCAGGCCGGGCTGAGCAAGTTCCTCTTGCTTCGTCTTTTCAAGCAAGCTGCCAGACTCTCGTCTGCGCAATACCAGCGCCATGCGCGGCTGAATGAGGCGCGCCGTCGCCTGCGCGAGAAAGGACAGTATCATCACCATCACGACAGACGAAGCTTTCTCGCCAGCTCCGCCGCCGCAGGTGCCGGCGGGGACCTGCCTCAGCATTCGTAGAGGTCGCAGATTTGGCGCCTATGGCCCCTCTCAATTCTGCAAAAACGGATGATCTCCGAATTTTTGGTCACAGATGGCGGCGGCAGACGTTATAGCATAAATCTGCCACTTTACATTGCCAGCCATCGCTCCAGATCCCTGCCTGTCATCCTATCTCGTCCAAAACGATCCCAAGGCGTTCGAACGGATCGTCGAACTGCATCTTCCGGCAGTCCAAGGCACAGCCCGGAGAATCCTGGGGACCAACTCTGCCTGGGCCGATGATGTAGCGCAGGAGGTATTTCTGATGCTGATACGAAAAGCCAGGACCCTGCCCCGCAATGTCGTCCTGTCGGCGTGGCTACACCGCCAGACCGTGAGGCGTTCCATCGATCTGATGCGATCCGAAACCCGCCGCCACAAGCTCGAGGCCGCAGCAGGACGTGAGCATCGCTTCGACAGTGAGGGGTCGGTCTGGAATGCCATAGCCCCCGTTGTCGACCAGGAAATACTTCGTCTCTCCGATGATGACAGGCAGTTGCTGGCTCTCCGTTACATGGAGCGCTGCAGCTCTGAGGAGGTAGGCAGGCGTCTTGGTCTGACTGCATCCGCTGCCCGCAAGCGCCTTGAAAGGGCCCTTGCACGGTTGCGCGAGCACCTGGAGGCCCGGTGTCCGGTCACCCTGCCATCAACTGCGATGGCCATCTATCTGGGTGCGCCTTCTGCCCAGGCCGCTTCGCCAGCGGTCGTGATTGCAATTTCGTCCAAGTGCCTCGCCGCGTCAGCAGCATCAGGGGCCATCTCAGGCTTCTTTACCACCGCCATCATCATGACAAAGACCCACGCAGTAGGTATAACGTGCACCCTTCTAGTAGGTACTGGAATGTTCCTTGCCGGTCGGAGTACGGCTCCCGGGCTTGCGAGCACAGATGCCAGTGTGCTGCCTTCGAAATCAGAATTGATCTCCGGCAATAAGCGACCTGCCGATTGGAAAAATGCTGGTCGAGCCACACGGATCCCAAACACCAAGCAGGCACGCCTGGAGCGGCTGATGCTGATTATGGCCAATCAGGACGCAGGGGAACGGAATGCGCAATTCAAACGATACGTGGAGGATCTTGATGCTTCCTTGTTGCCTGAGACCTACGCCTTTCTGGCGAGCCAAGGGGGCCTGGAGAAATGGTCGCAGGGGGCTGCTGCGCCCCTTATGGAGATCCTGATGTCGGGATGGGCCAGGCGTGACCCGGAAGCGGCGATGGCAGCACTCAAAGGAGGCAAGCCGGGGTATCTCGTGAGCACCGTCGCGAGTGGATGGGCCAGCCAGGACCCGGATGCCGCGATCGCATGGCTGAAATCGAGAGGAAACCTGGAGGACGAGACTCGTGAGAGCGGCGCGTTGAGAGGAGTCATCAACGGTGTTGCCAGCACCGATCTCGTGAAGGCGACGCAGTTGCTTGAGGAGGTTCCTTCGGGGACGGCTCGCCAGCGCGCTCTTTACGACATGCTCAATTACGTGACCGTCAAAGGAACCGACGAGACGCGGGTTTGGGTGAGGTCCCTGTCAGACGATCGCCTGCGAAAAGGAGCGGTCAATCTGGTGGCCGAGAATCTCTTGAAAACCGATCCGAGGGCGGCTGCGGACTGGCTGGTTGGAGAAGGTATTCAAAGCAATGAATACTCCAGCATGAAAGAGGTGTTCACCCGATGGACCAGGGATGATGAGGCCGCGGCACTCTCCTATTATTCCGGCCTTCCACTTGGAGATGATCGCGATCGTGCTGCGATAGGCATTCTTGGGGAAATCTGGACGTCTCCTGATAAAGTCGGGAACTTCGCCCGGCAACATCCAACGGACATCAAAGGCCGGGTATTCAATTGGATGAGCCTTGCCCTGAGGGGTGGGGCTTTTGAAATCGACTCTTCACCGGATTTGTACGTGCAGCTCTACCTGGCGGACTACCCGGGGAAGGATGAACATCTGGGCCATATCGTGCGGGGATGGAAGTATGGACATAGGGCTCATTTCGAGGAATTCAAGAATCAACACAAAGAGCTAACTTTTCCGGATGTCGAACCCGAGCCTGGTTGTTGATATCACGCCGCCGGCCTGAAAGAAGGGCTGCAAACGCGGGGAGAAGTCGACTGAAGGTCGCTCCTCGACCAAGATCGAGGCGTTGATCAACTGCAAGTTGCTTCGAGAGTGTGTCCTATATGGTGAGTATGTATTACTCCTCGGAATGTCAAATTGTTGGTCAAAAACGGCTTTGATGAACATGGTGAAATGAATATTAAATTCCCATTTCATTTATACTTTAAATCTCACATGGGCATCCGGCCTGCTTTCCGATGAATCACCCAATTGTTACTACTATTGTCGCGCTTGCCCTTTCGGCTACTGCTAGTGCTCAGAAGGAAGGCGATCTCGTCCGTCCGGAATCATTGACGCGGCTCCAATGGATCAAAGGATCAGCTCCGACAGAATGGAAGCCTGGCCAAGTATACATCCTTGAATGCTGGGCCACTTGGTGTGGGCCATGCATCGGCATGATTTCTCACCTGGACGAGTTGCACGACAAGTATGGTGAGAAGGGATTGACCATCATTGGAGTGAATGTCTGGGAAGACGGGAAGGCGATGGTGAGCGATTTCGTAGCGGATCAAGGAGATGGGATGTCGTACGCGGTCGCGTTTGCAGGCAAGGGAGCAAAATTCGAGACGGAATGGCTCAAGCCCGCGGGTGCGCCAGGTATTCCATTCGCTTCTGTCGTAAGAGACGGCAAGGTGATCCTGAACATTAATCCAAGATTCCTCACTACTGAAGTGGTCGAAGGATTGTTGGCAGGGGGCAAGTCCGCAGTGACCGCGGTCGCAAACGCAAAAGAGGCAAAGAGGAAGGAAACGGAATTCTACAAGATACTGCCCGATTTTCACAACGCGATCGCGGATGAGAATCGTCCCGCGTTGGAGAAGGCATTCGCCGGCCTTCGTAAAGTCGCTCCTGATCAGGAAACCTTGCGGATTCTTGAGCTAAGGTTTCACGTAGCCAAGCGAGACTGGGTTGCGGCAAAGCCTTTGGTGGACCAACTCTCCACTGAACCGGCTGCGCGGCAAGTTATCTCTGACTTAAATAGTTCAGGCCGATTGAGGGTCGCCCCAGACAGCTTTAAAAGGGCCTTGGTGGCAGGCTTGGCAAGGCAATATAAGGAAGAGTCCGATCCGGGATCCCATCAGTTTCTATCGATAAAGCAATGGCAGGTGGGAGACAAGGATGGTGCCAAACTAAGAAGCCGTCTGAAAAATAACTCATGCTGTAATTCTCGCCAGCATGCGCCTCGACATCGACAGGTGGATGAGGGCTT